>NZ_JBSFMM010000570.1:0-1008 GCF_053599555.1 Streptomyces sp. NPDC000941 | reverse complement strand
GGATCGGCGTAGACCGCAACACTCGCGATACCGGCATCCCGACAGGCACGGGCAACGCGGACCGCGATTTCGCCACGATTGGCGATGAGCACCTTGCGCACGATGGCTCCCTCCTTGAAACAAGCCGAGTTTAGGTACTGGCGACACCCCAAGCCGAGAAGAACCCGGGCGTGAGGTTGACCACACGGAGCGTGAACCCTGCCGAGAAGAGGCAGCCGAATCCCCCGTCGTTCCACGGTACGCCCGGTTTTTCGGGCCGCCGGGCGGTTCGCGTTGTGGCCGGGTTCACCGGTGGACGGAGCGGCGGTCAGCCGCGTTTCTTTGTGGAATCCCTACGAACCGAGGGCGGAAACTTTGCCGCGGCGTTCCGGTCGTACAAGTGCGTTCGCGCCCCCTTGTCGGGGGGCTTACCCGTTAGTAGCGTTCGCGATGTCGAACCTTCGATGTCGAACCTTCTCGGAGGGACGGCCCCGAACCGGTGCAGCGGAAGAGGTGGGCGGGGTGGCACGCAGACCCGTGGCCGTGGTGACGGCCGTGATGCTGATCGTGGAGGCGGCCGGGATAGCGCTGCTCAACTGGATCCTGGGCATCGTGGTCGACCGACAGCAGATGTCCCTGGCCGGCCTCGACACGGACGCGATGTCGATCGGCACATGGGTCGCGGGCGGGCTCTTCGGCCTCTACCTGCTGCTGTGCGCCGTGGTGCTGCTGCGCGCCGGCGTACGGGACCGCGCCCCCGGGCGTGCGGCCCGCATTCTGCTCATCACCTGCGCGGTGGTGCACGCTCTGGTGGGCGCCTTCGTGGTCGGCCTGGTCGGCTGGACGGCCTTCGCGCTGATGATGGTGATGCTCGGCCTGATCGTGCTGAGCCTCCTGTCGTACGACGAGTCGGCGGGCACGGCCGAGCCCGACGCCGCCGCCCCGGGCCCCACGGGGGCCCGGGGCGCCGCGGGGCGGGCCGCGCCGCCTCCCGGACCGGCGGGCGGCTGGCGGGGTCGTCGGAAGAGG
>NZ_JBSFMM010000569.1:0-1032 GCF_053599555.1 Streptomyces sp. NPDC000941 | reverse complement strand
CAGGTCAGCGATTCAGCGCACCTTCGGTGCGCGCCGGGGGCGTGGTAAATGCCGTGGCGGGCGCCGGGGGTGCTTCTGTCTGCCCTGATGTGGGCTGATGACGGTCCGGGACGCTGGTGGGGTTCGTTCCGGTCGAAACCGATTGCTCTGTGATGCCTGTGAGCTCGCAGGTCAGCGTGGTGCTGGGGGCCGTCCACGGGAACCGTGGAGTGTTGCTGTGAAGCACGTGCGTCAGAATTCCTGATTCACCCTGGCCCTCCCGGAACGGCGTATCGCTTGACCGTTCGGCGCGGGAGGGAGCAAGACGGTGGACGTGCTGCACGAACGCTGCGCCGGCCTGGACATCAGCAAGAAGGACGCCAAGGTATGCGTCCGCACCCCGAGTACGAAGCGGCGGGGATCCTTCACGACCGAGACCACAACGTGGGGATCCACGGCGAACGCGATCCTGGGCCTGCGGGACCATCTGCTCGCCGCGCGGGTAACGCTGGTGGTGATCGAGGCGACCTCGGACTACTGGAAGCCGTTCTACTACGTCCTGGCCGAGGGCCTGAACGTGATCCTGGTCAACGCGCGGCAGGTCAAGAACCTGCCCGGCCGCAAGACGGATGTCTCGGATGCGGCCTGGCTGGCCCAGCTCGGCGCCCACGGCCTGGTCCGGCCCTCGTTCGTGCCGCCGGAGCCGGTCCGCGAACTTCGGGATCTCACCCGGACCCGGACGACCGCCACCCGTGAACGCGGCCGTGTGGTCCAGCGGCTGGAGAAGCTGCTGGAGGACACCGGTATCAAACTGTCCACGGTCGCCTCCGACATCATGGGCGTCTCCGGCCGGGCCATGCTCGAAGCCCTCATCCGTGGCGAAGCCGACCCGCAGGTCCTCGCGGACCTGGCCAAACGCAAGCTCCGCAACAAGATCCCCGAACTCACCGAGGCCCTGACCGGCCGATTCCGCGAGCACCACGCGTTCCTGGCCCGGCTCCATCTGGACCAGTACGACCAGCTCACGACGATGATCGACCAGCTCACCGGACG
>NZ_JBSFMM010000568.1:0-1060 GCF_053599555.1 Streptomyces sp. NPDC000941 | reverse complement strand
GGGCGGCCGGATGGGGGGGGGGGGGGGGGGGGGGCGGGCGCGCCGCGGGGGGGGCTCGGGGGGGGGTGTATCTCGCCGGCTCCCGGCCGGGCGCCACGGCGTGTCACCGTCTCATATCCACCACAAATCCCGAGGGGACCCGGCAACGGCCTGCCGGATCCCCCCGGGCCGAGCCGCCTGATGCGGCACTGACATGGCGCTGGGAGATTCTCCGGAGGACCGGCTCACGACTTGGGGAGCTTCCCTCGCTGGGTGATCACCCACATCCACGCCTCCAGGGTGGCGACGAACTCACCGAGGTCGGGAGTGGTGTGGGAGGCCCGCTCATGGTCCCAGTCGGGGTCGAGGACGACGACGCGGAAGCCGTAGCCGCCGTACCAGCCGGCGTCTATGTTGATCTCCCGAGCCCGCAGGCCGCCCTCCTCTGCTACCTCCTCCGCGGTCAGCCACGGCGGTGGTGCCGTACGCGCCCAGTACAGGTCCTCGGAGTCGTTGGCCTCGACACTTCCATCCGGCAGGCGTCGGGCCGACAGCTGGTTGTAGATGACGTTCCAACCGGCCGGAACACGCAACGGGATCAGGCCCCAGTCCTCGGAAACGGTAGCGGCCAGCGGGGAATTGGGCGGAAGCCGGAAGGTCGGGTCCATGCGCCCGCAGCGTAGTCGGGGTGTCTTTCGAGGCGTCGGCGGAGGCCCCGCTCGAACCCCGCCGTACGGGCGGGGGTGGGTGCGGCTCGCTGCGCTTCGCGGGTGCAGCTGCGCTGCGCTCCGCTGTGCCTATGCGCTGTCTTGCGGCATTCGGCTCGCGCGGGTGCGGCTTTCGTCTCGGACCCTCCGGGTCCAAAGCGCCAGCGAGAAGGGGGAAGGGGGGCGGCTGGCCCGGTGTCCTGGTTCCTCGGCCCGGCGGGCGGCTGAGCTCAGGACAGGCTCCGCTGCGCTCCGCCGCAGCTGCTGCCGCGCGGTGGCCAAGCGGTCAGTCCAGCGGTGCGCTGGACCGGGGGTGCGGGAGCGCGACGGATAGGTGGGCACCGGGGGACGGGATCGCCTCTCCACCCACCTGC
>NZ_JBSFMM010000567.1:0-1063 GCF_053599555.1 Streptomyces sp. NPDC000941 | reverse complement strand
GGTGCCGTAGAGGACGGTGATGCCGATGTCGAAGGAGACGGAGGCGTGGGCGACGGTGGTCCCGGACAGTTCGGGGTATGCCTCGGTGGCGCGGGTGAGGTAGTTCACCAGGGCCCGGTGCGGGATGACCACGCCCTTGGGGCGGCCGGTGGAGCCGGAGGTGTAGATGACGTACACCGGATGCCCCGGCAGCAGCGCTCCCGTGCGGTCGGTGTCGCGCACGTCGGTGCCGGGCTGGGCGGCGATCTGTGCGGCCGTCTCAGGAGCGTCCACTGCCACGGACAGACAGTCCAGGCCGTCCAGGGTGGCGGTTGTGGTTGCGGTGGTGGTGTCGGTGACCAGGACCATGGGGGCCGCGTCTTGGAGCATGTAGCTGATCCGCTGGGCGGGCAGTTCGGGGTCCACGGGCACGTACGCCGCTCCCGATTTCATCACCGCCAGCAGCGCCACCAGCAGTTCGGCCGAGCGTGGCAGGGCAACCGCCACCAGCCGCTCCGGCCCAACCCCCTGTCCGATCAGGTGCCGGGCGAGCCGGTTGGCCCGCACATTCAACTCGCCATAGGTCAGCTTCTCGCCCTCGCACACCACCGCCACTGCGTCCGGGGTCCGTGCGACCTGCGCTTCGAACAACTCCGGCAGCACCGCATCCGGCACCGGATGCGCGGTGTTGTTCCAGTCGACCAGGACCTGCTGCCGCTCGGTCTCACCCAGTACATCGACCCGCCCCACCGGCATATCCGGATCCGCGGCCACCGCCTCCAACACCCGCACAAAACGACCAGCCAACGCCTCAACCGTCGCCCGGTCGAACAGATCGGTGCGGTAGTCGAGTCGGCCGGTCATGCCGTTTGGCGCACCGTCTTCCGTGCGGAGCTCACCGAGGTTGACCGTCAGATCGAACCTGGCCGAGACGTCTTGTAGCGGCTCGTGGGTGATTTCCAGACCTGGAAAGTCCAGGCTGGGCCGGGTGTTGTTCTGGAAGGAGAGCATCACCTGGAACAGCGGATGCCGCGCCATCGACCGCTCCGGATTCAACACCTCCACCAAACGCTCGAACGGCACA
>NZ_JBSFMM010000566.1:0-1068 GCF_053599555.1 Streptomyces sp. NPDC000941 | reverse complement strand
ACCCATCGCGCTCAACACGCCATCGGGACCCAGTTCGAGGAAAGTCGTGATGCCCTGCCCGACGAGCGCAGCCACCCCATCCGCAAATCGCACCGCTTGCCGAACATGCCGCACCCAGTAACCAGCCGAAGCCAGCTCACCAGAGGTGGCCAAGTCGCCCGTCACATTGGAAACGACCGGAATGCGGGGCGTTTCGTAAGTCAGGGTCTCCGCAACGGTGCGGAAGTCATCCAACATCGCGTCCATACGAGGCGAATGGAACGCATGTGACACCTCAAGACGCTTGGTCTTACGCCCCTGACCCCGCAGCGTCTCCGCCACAGCAAGGACAGCGTCCTCATCACCCGAGACGACCACCGAGCGGGGACCATTGACCGCGGCAACGCCGACCTGGCCCGCGTACCCGGCGAGAAGCGGCGCCACCTCGTCCTCCGCGGCCTGGACAGCGACCATCGCCCCGCCGGCGGGCAGCCCCTGCATCAACCGGCCCCGCGCCGCCACCAACCGCACCGCATCCTCCAACGAGAACACACCCGCCACATGAGCCGCCACGATCTCACCGACCGAATGCCCACCCACAAACTCCGGCACCACACCCCACGACTCAACCAACCGGAACAACGCCACCTCAACCGCGAACAAACCCGCCTGCGTAAACACCGTCTGACCAAGCAGAACAGCATCACCACCGAAGATCACATCACGCACAGACCGCTCGACATGCCCCGCCAACTCCTTGTCCAGCAGCCCGCACGCCTCGTCGAACACTTCCGCGAACACCGGATACTGGCCGTACAGCTCACGCCCCATACCCACCCGCTGACTGCCCTGACCTGGGAACATCACCGCCAACCGACCCGAACCGACCCCTTGACCGACGACAACACCAGACGCCGACTCACCCCGCGCCAGCGCACCCAACCCCGCCCGCAAACCGTCACGATCACCCACCACCACAGCACGGTGTTCAAAGGCCGTGCGCCCCGACGCCAGCGACCACCCCACATCAACCGGCGAGACCTCAGCACGCCCCTCGACGTGCGACAGCAGACGCCCCGCCTGCCCCCG
>NZ_JBSFMM010000565.1:0-1113 GCF_053599555.1 Streptomyces sp. NPDC000941 | reverse complement strand
CTTCGGTCGGCGCACGCCGCGTTCCGGGGCGGCACGAGACCGCACAGCACGAGACCGCCGCGGCCGCCGGCGATCCGGCGGCCGGACACCCGGACGGCCCGGACCAGCCGAACCGTGCGGACCAGCCGGGCGAATCCGATCCCGAGCACTTACCCGACGGGCCCGGGCCCGCCCCGTTGTCCGAGCGGCCGCCCACGCGGTCACCCGCACGGACGGGACAAAATCCCCGGGGCCGTGAGCCGACACCCTCGGACCAGGAGCTCACCCGGCGGCTCCAGGAGGCGTACCGCATGGGCACCACGAGCCCGACGGCCGGGGAAATCCTCTACCGCCGCCACCGCGACGCGGCGCTCGCCCACGCCCGCACCTGTTGCCGGGCCCTCCACGACGCCGAAGACCTGGTGTCCGAGGCGTTCATCCGTACGTTCCAGGCCGTCCGGTCGGGCGGGGGTCCGCGTGGCCCCTGGCGCCCCTATCTGCTGACCGTCATCCGCCACACCGCGATCGAGTGGAGCTCCGGTGCGCGTCAGGTGCTGCTCACCGCGGACTTCGAGTCGTGGCAGCAGCTTTCGACCGAGGCGGACCCCCAGCAGCGCCTGCTGGCGGACGAGGACCGCACACTTGTGATCCGCAGTTTCCAGACCCTCCCCGCGCGGTGGCGGACCGTGCTGTGGCACACGCTGGTGGAGGACGCCTCCCCGCAGCGCGTGGCCGCGCTGATGGGCCTGTCCCCCAGCGGTCTCACCTCACTGGCTTTCCGGGCCCGCGAGGGGCTGCGCGAGGCGTATCTGCGCGCTCATGTGCGATCCGCGGCGGCGGACGACGACCGCTGCCGCCACTTCGGCTCCATGATCGGCGCTTCGGTGCGGCGTGGCGCCGTACGTGGCCACGCCCTCGCGCGCCATCTGGCCGAGTGTCGCTGCTGCGCGCACGCGTACACCGAGTTGCTGGCCCTCAACGCGGCCATGCGGGGCTGAGCGCCCGGACGACTCACGCACACATGGAGCTGCCGGCCGCGGATCGCGGCCGGGCGCGCCCGGGGGTGGGGGGGCTACTGGCCCACGCGCCACATCCACAAAAGAATATAAAACAACAAAAATCACAAAACACAAC
>NZ_JBSFMM010000564.1:0-1133 GCF_053599555.1 Streptomyces sp. NPDC000941 | reverse complement strand
CCGCCTGCTCCCGCAACGCCACCGGTGTCTTCCCCGACACCGGCCACACCACCGGCAGACCCGACTCCTCCTCGGACTCCTCCACCGGCTCCTCGGCAGGAGCCTGCTCCAAAATCACGTGCGCGTTCGTACCGCTGATACCGAACGACGACACACCCGCCCGGCGCGGCCGATCCGCCTCCGGCCATGCACGGGCCTCCGTCAGCAGCCGTACCTGCCCCGCCTCCCAGTCGACATGCGGGGTGGGCTCATCCACGTGCAGTGTCCGCGGCAGTACCCCGTGCCGCATCGCCTCCACCATCTTGATCACACCCGCCACACCGGCAGCGGCCTGCGCATGCCCGATGTTCGACTTCACCGAACCCAGCCAAAGCGGCTCCCCGCCGTCACGCCCCTGCCCGTACGTCGCCATCAGGGCCTGTGCCTCGATCGGGTCGCCGAGTGTGGTGCCGGTGCCGTGCGCCTCGACCGCGTCGACGTCTGCGCTGCTGAGCCCGGCGTTGGTCAGGGCCTGGCGGATCATGCGTTCCTGCGAGGGACCGTTGGGTGCGGTGAGGCCGTTGCTGGCACCGTCCTGGTTGACGGCCGAGCCCCGTACCACTGCCAGCACACGATGCCCCCGCCGCCGGGCATCCGACAGCCGCTCCAGCACCAGGACGCCCACGCCCTCACCCCACGCGGTGCCGTCGGCGCCGTCGGCGAACGCCTTCACCCGGCCGTCCGCAGCCAGCCCCCGCTGACGGCTGAACTCCACGAACATCCCGGGCGTCGACATGACCGTGGCACCGCCCGCGAGGGCGAGGCCGCATTCGCCGTTGCGCAGCGCCTGGGCGGCCAGGTGCAGGGCCACCAGCGAGGACGAGCATGCGGTGTCCACTGTTACCGCCGGGCCCTCCAGCCCGAACACATACGACACCCGGCCGGAGATAACACTGGTGGTGCTGCCGGTGAGCAGGTACCCGTCCAGATCCTGCGCTCCTTCGTGGAGCCGGGGTCCGTAGTCGAGCGCGGTGGCTCCGACGAAGAGTCCCGTGTTCGTGCCGCGTACGGAGGTGGGGTCGATGCCGGCGTGCTCGAACGCCTCCCACGCCGCCTCCAGCAGCAGCCGCTGCTGCGGATCCGTCGCCAGCGCC
>NZ_JBSFMM010000563.1:0-1136 GCF_053599555.1 Streptomyces sp. NPDC000941 | reverse complement strand
GAGGTGGACGCGGTCGAGGCGCATGGGACGGGCACCACCCTCGGTGACCCGATCGAGGCGCAGGCGCTGCTGGCGACGTACGGTCAGGGGCGGCCAGAGGAGCGGCCGTTGTGGCTGGGGTCGATCAAGTCGAACATCGGGCACACGCAGGCCGCGGGGGGCGTGGCAAGCGTGATCAAGATGGTGCAGTCACTGCGGCACGGTGTGCTGCCGGCCAGCCTGCACATCGACGCGCCGACCCCGGAGGTGGACTGGGGCACGGGCGCGGTGGAGCTGCTGACGGAGGCCAGGCCCTGGCCGGAGGTCGAACGCCCCTGGCGGGCCGGCGTGTCCTCGTTCGGGGTCTCCGGCACGAACGCGCACCTGATCCTGGAGCAGGCCATCGAGGAGGCGCAGCCTGTGTCCGCGCCTCTGGTGCCGGTGGGTGGTGTGGTGCCGTGGGTGGTGTCGGGTCAGTCGGCCGAGGGGTTGCGGGCGCAGGCGCGGCGGTTGGCGGAGTTCGCCGTCACCTCGGACGCGGATGCGGCGGCGGTGGGCTGGTCGCTGGTGGCCAGCCGGTCGGTGCTCGATCACCGGGCGGTCGTTGTCGGTGAGCACCGCGACGAGCTGCTGTCGGGGCTGGGTGCTCTGGCGGAGGGGGCGCCCTCCGGCAGCGTGATCACCGGCAACGCCGTGGCGGCGGGCACCGGGCCTGTGCTGGTCTTCCCCGGTCAGGGGGCGCAGTGGCGGGGGATGGGTGTGGAGTTGCTGGGTTCGTCGCCGGTGTTCGCGGCGCGGATTGCGGAGTGTGAGGCGGCGTTGGCGCCGTTTGTGGACTGGTCGTTGACGGAGGTGCTGCGCGGTGAGGGCGAGACGGACCTGGCGCGGGTGGATGTGGTGCAGCCGGTGTTGTGGGCGGTGATGGTGTCCCTCGCGTCGGTGTGGGAGTCCTACGGCGTTCGTCCGGCGGCGGTGGTGGGTCACTCGCAGGGGGAGATCGCTGCCGCTGTCGTGGCGGGTGCGCTGAGTCTGCTGGACGGGGCGCGGATCGTGGCCGTCCGCTCCCAGGCGTTGCGGGCGCTGTCGGGCGGGGGCGCCATGGCGTCGCTGGCTGTGGGCCAGGCGGAGGCGGAGGAGTTCATCGGCGGGCGTGCGGG
>NZ_JBSFMM010000562.1:0-1157 GCF_053599555.1 Streptomyces sp. NPDC000941 | reverse complement strand
GGGGGACTGGGGCGAGCCGGGGGACGGGGGTGACGACATCGGCGGCGATCGCCTGCCCCGGGGTCTCACCGGACGGGGCCGGGACGCCGACGAGGTCCACGGGGCGCGGTGCGGACAGCACCAGTTCGCCCTCGGGATCCGGTTCCTCGCCCTCGGCGTCCGCGGGCGAACTGCGCGGCGGATCCAGGGCGCGGGGCGGCTCCTGCGCGGGCGGCGCGGCGGAGGGCGGGGCGGGGGCGGGGCCGTCGGCCTCGTGATCGGTCTCCGCACTGCAGATCGCGAGCCATAACGCGTCGGCGAGCTGCTGCCAGTCGAGGTCCGGTCGACCGTGCTCAGAGGACCTGCCGCCTGGGTCCTGTGTCATGTCGGGCCTGCTGCATCCAGCCGGTGCCAGACGGCGTGCAGTAGCTCCTCCCACTCGGGACCCGGACGATGGGCCTGAGACGTCACCAGATACACCGCGTTGAGCAACTGGTCGGCCGCCAGCCCGCCTTCGAGGCGGCTGCGTTCGAGGAACATCTGGATGAGTTCCAGGGCGCGCGGATCGTCGGCCCGGCCCAGGTGCGCGGCCACGATCGCGGCGAGCCGGTCGGCGTCCGGGTCGGGCAGCCGCAGCTGCAGACAGCGGCGCAGAAAAGCGGGCGGGAATTCCCGCTCGTCGTTGCTGGTGATGACGACGATGGGGAAGGCGCGGCAGCGCACCCGGCCGGAGGCGATGACGGCGCTGCGGTCGGGGTCGTCGGTGAGCACCCGGACGGCGGGGTTGCGGCTGCGGATTCGCACCAGTTCGGGAATGGCGTATTCGCCGGCCTCGAAGATGTCGAGGAGGTCGTTGGGCAGATCGATATCGCTTTTGTCGAATTCGTCGATGAGCAGGACGCGGGGCAGCCGGTGCGGCAGCATCGCCGTGCCCAGCGGGCCGAGTTGGAGAAAGCCCCCGATGTCCTCAGGCCCGGGCTCGGGGTGATCCTGGTCCGCCGCCTGCCCGGCCGCCGCGGCGTGAACGCGGCCGACCGCGTCGTACTCGTACAGACCCGACCGCAAGGTGGTGCGGGTGGTGATCGGCCAGCGCAGCACCCGGCCGAGCCCCAGCTCCCTGCTGATGCGGTACGCCAGTGTGGACTTGCCCGTCCCCGGGCGGCCCGTCACCAGAAGGG
>NZ_JBSFMM010000561.1:0-1159 GCF_053599555.1 Streptomyces sp. NPDC000941 | reverse complement strand
TGCTCACCATCCGACAGCTCAAGCGTCGAAGCAAGCGACTCCAGATCCTCCCGCTCCACCGCCTCCCAGAACCGCGCCTCCACCTCATCCACCACAACCGCCCCAACAGGAACATCCAGCCAGAACCGCTCCCGCTGAAAGGCATACGTCGGCAGATCCACCCGCGACGCCCCCGTACCAGCGAACACCTCCGCCCAGCGCACAGCCACACCCCGCACCCACGCCTGCGCCAGGCCCGACAGCAACGACTCAGCCTCAGGACACGCCGACCGCAACACAGGAACGAACACCCCATCGGCCACGGACTCCGCACCCATCGCGCTCAACACGCCATCGGGACCCAGTTCGAGGAAAGTCGTGATGCCCTGCCCGACGAGCGCAGCCACCCCATCCGCAAATCGCACCGTTTGCCGAACATGCCGCACCCAGTAATCAGCCGAGCCCAACTCCTCCGGCGCAGCCGGAGCACCAGTCACATTGGAAACCACTGGAGTACGCGGGGCCGCGTAAGTCAGGGTCTCGGCGACCGTGCGGAAGTCATCCAACATCGCGTCCATACGAGGCGAATGGAACGCATGCGACACCTCAAGACGCCTGGTCTTACGCCCCTGACCCCGGAACATCTCCGCCACAGCAAGGACAGCGTCCTCATCACCGGAGACCACCACCGACGTCGGACCATTGACCGCAGCAATACCAACCCCGTCGCCATAATCGGCCAGAAGCGGCGCCACCTCGTCCTCCGCGGCCTGGACAGCAACCATCGCCCCGCCGACGGGCAGCCCCTGCATCAACCGGCCCCGAGCCGCCACCAGCCGCACCGCATCCTCCAACGAGAACACACCCGCCACATGCGCCGCCACGATCTCACCGACCGAATGCCCACCCACAAACTCCGGCACCACACCCCACGACTCGACCAACCGGAACAACGCCACCTCAACCGCGAACAGCCCGGCCTGCGTAAACACCGTCTGACCGAGCCGAGCAGCATCATCGCCGAAGATCACATCGCGAACGGACCGCTCGACGTGCCCCGCAAGCTCCTTGTCCAGCAGCCCGCACACCTCGTCAAACGCCTCCGCGAACACCGGATACTGGCCATACAGCTCACGGCCCATACCCACCCGCTGACTGCCCTGCCCCGAGAACAACACCG
>NZ_JBSFMM010000560.1:0-1167 GCF_053599555.1 Streptomyces sp. NPDC000941 | reverse complement strand
GCGGAGTGGTCCGCGGCGACGGCACCGTCGTCTCGTACGGTCGTACGGCGTCACCAGTTGTCATGGGTGGTTGTCATACGGGCCGTAGTTGTCACACATGTGGGCGGACGCCGCTAGAGTCGGTCAGATCGAAGGGCAGGCGAGAGCAGCCTCCGATCCGGCCGGCCAGGGAGCCAACCGTGCTGATCAACCACGACACCCAGGTCGCGCTCGACGCGGTCGTCGCTCTGGTGAACACCACGTCCGAAGGCGAGGGCCCGGACGGCCTCGCGGACCTCGCCGCGCTGCGCACCTTCGTCGCGCAGCACGCCATCAGCGACGTCGGCACGCTCGGGGAGCGGGACCTGGTGGCCGTACGGGCCGTGCGCGCCCGCTTCGCCGAGGTCTTCGCCGCGGCCGATTCCCGGCGCGCCGCCGAACTGCTCAACACGATGGTCGCCGCGGCCGGCACCACCCCCCGGCTCACCGACCACGACGGCTACGACTGGCATGTGCACTACTTCGCCCCAGGGGCGTCCCTGGCCGAGCACCTGGCCGCCGACGGCGGCATGGCGCTCGCGTTCCTCGTGGTGGCGGGCGAGCGGGAGCGGCTGCGGCGCTGCGAGGCGCCGGATTGCGGGCATGCCTTCGTCGACCTCTCGCGTAACCGCTCACGGCGCTACTGCGACAGCCGCACCTGCGGCAATCGCTTGCATGTGGCCGCCTATCGCGCCCGGCGCCGGGAGGCGGCAGCGGGCTGAGGCCGCGTCGACGGTCGTGCCGACGCCGGCGCGTCCGGTGGCGGTCACCACCGGTAGAGGTCGTGGAGGGCGGTGACGAAGAGCAGGGTGAATATGACCGCGAGGAACAGCATCAGCGGTGGCTGGGAAAGGGCGAAGAGACAGCCACGCGGCTCTTCGCTCGGCGGTGCAGGGGGTCCTTCGATAGGGGATCGCTCCCCGGGTGATTGCAGCATCTCGCGCAAGATCATGGCGCAGGGGGACCCCGCCTGCGACCGGAGAGCTGGTATTGACCGGTTGGGCGTCAGATTCCGTGCTTTTTGAGAATGGCCTCGATATCCGAGAAGTCGTCCGTGCCCGAGCTGCCTCCGGACTTGGCCGCGCCCCTGGATCCCCGCAGCCCGCCGCCCGCGCCCAGCGCGGGGGCCGCAGCCCCGCCCCGCTCCGC
>NZ_JBSFMM010000559.1:0-1206 GCF_053599555.1 Streptomyces sp. NPDC000941 | reverse complement strand
GGTGCCGTAGAGGACGGTGATGCCGATGTCGAAGGAGACGGAGGCGTGGGCGACGGTGGTCCCGGACAGTTCGGGGTATGCCTCGGTGGCGCGGGCCAGGTAGTTGACCAGGGCGTGGTGGGGGATGATGACGCCTTTGGGGCGGCCGGTGGAGCCGGAGGTGTAGATGACGTATACCGGGTGTCCGGACAGCAGCGCTCCGGTGCGGTCGGTGTCGCGTATGTCGGTGCCGGGCTGGGCTGCGATCTGTGCGGCCGTCTCAGGAGCGTCCACCACCACGGACAGACCGTCCAGGGCGGGCAGGGTGGTGGTTGTGGTGGTGGTGTCGGTGATCAGGAGCAGCGGGTCGGCGTCCTGGAGCATGTAGCTGATCCGCTGGGCGGGCAGTTCGGGGTCCACGGGCACGTACGCCGCTCCTGATTTCATCACCGCCAGCAGCGCCACCAGCAGTTCGGCCGAGCGTGGCAGGGCAACCGCCACCAGCTGCTCCGGCCCAACCCCCTGTCCGATCAGGTGCCGGGCGAGCCGGTTGGCCCGCATATTCAACTCGCCATAGGTCAGCTTCTCGCCTTCGCAGACCACCGCCACTGCGTCCGGGGTCCGTGCGACCTGCGCTTCGAGCAGCTCCGGTACCACCGCATCCGGCACGGGATGCGCGGTGTTGTTCCAGTCGACCAGCAGCTGCTGCCGCTCGGTCTCACCCAGCACATCGACCCGCCCCACCGGCATATCCGGATCCGCGGCCACCGCCTCCAACACCCGCACAAAACGACCAGCCAACGCCTCAACCGTCGCCCGGTCGAACAGATCGCCGCGGTAGTCGAACCGGAGGTGGAGTTGGCGGCCGGGAACTACCGCCAGGGTGAGCGGGTAGTGGTTGCCGCTCCTGGTGTCTTCCTTCGTGAACTGGAGTTCTCCCGAAGGCCCGTCAGCGTCGGGAAGATCAACAGGGTAGTTCTCAAAGACAATAACCGTGTCGAAGAGTTCGCCGAGTCCCACCGCCTTCTGGATATCGGCAAGCCCTAGGTGCTGATGGGCCAGCAGCTCGGTCTGTTCCTGCTGTACTCGCTTCAGCAGTGCGCTGATCGATTCGCTGGGCTGCAGGGTGACCCGGACGGGGAGTGTGTTGATGAAGAGGCCGACCATGGTTTCGATGTGGGGTATGTGTGGGGGTCGGCCGGCGGTGGTGGCGCCGAAGGTGATGTC
>NZ_JBSFMM010000558.1:0-1210 GCF_053599555.1 Streptomyces sp. NPDC000941 | reverse complement strand
ACACGACCCGCACGTATCCGCCCACCACCCTGTCCGCGCTGTTCGAGGAACAGGCCGCCCGCACCCCCGAACACACCGCACTCATCAGCGACAACGCCAGACTCACCTACCGCCAACTCGACGAGCGGGCCAACCAACTCGCCCATCAGCTGATCTCGCTGGGCGTGGGTCCGGAGGACTGCGTCGCGCTCGCGCTGCCCCGTACCGAGCTGGCGATCGTAGCCGTGTTCGCCGTGCTGAAGGCGGGAGCGGCCTATGTGCCGATCGACCCGTCCTATCCGCAGGACCGCATCGGCTACCTCCTCGAAGACACCCGGCCGGTACTGATCCTGTCGACACGGGGTGCGGCCTCGGCTCTCCCACGCGGAGCGTCCGCGTCGATCCAGCTTCTGGACGACGCGGCCTTCGCCGATGCCCTCGCGGACCGGCCGACCACGACTCCGACGGACGCCCACCGTGTGCGCGAGCTGAGGCACGGCAACTCCGCCTATGTCATCTACACCTCGGGTTCCACCGGCCGCCCCAAGGGCGTTGTCGTCACCCATGCCGATGCCACCAACTTCGTGCGCTGGGCCGTCAATGAATTCGGTGCGGAGGGCCTGGCGCATGTGCTGCTGACCACGTCGTTCAACTTCGACGTATCGGTCTTCGAGATATTTGCTCCGCTCATATGCGGCGGCACCATCGAGATCCTGCACGACCTGCTGGACCTCGCCGACCGTGGCTCCGACACCCGTCGCCACGTCAGCTTGATCAGCGCCGTCCCGTCCGCCCTCGCCGGTGTCATCGCGCACTCCGATGTCGATGTGACGGCGGAGACCGTTGTGCTCGCTGGTGAGGGGCTGCCCGCAGCGGTGGCGACCCACATCAGAAAGGCGCTGTCGGCCCGTCGGCTGATGAACGCCTACGGCCCGACCGAGGCGACGGTGTACGCCAGCACTTGGTGGATGCGGGACAGCGTCGACACGGCATCCCCGATCGGTCGTCCGGTGGCGAATACGCGGATGTTCGTGCTGGATGCGGGGTTGCGGCCGGTGCTACCGGGTGTCGTGGGCGAGCTGTATATCGCCGGTGCTCAGCTCGCTCGGGGGTATCTGCGGCGGGCCGGGCTGTCGGCGGAGCGTTTTGTGGCGTGTCCGTGGGGGCCTGCGGGTGGGCGGATGTACCGGACGGGGGATCTGGCGCGGTGGTCGGCCGATGGGGTGTTGGA
>NZ_JBSFMM010000557.1:0-1210 GCF_053599555.1 Streptomyces sp. NPDC000941 | reverse complement strand
GGCCGGCGCCACCGACGGCTCCGGCGAGGGAGGAGAAGAGCACAAACGCGGAGAGGTCGAGGTCCTTGGTCAGCTCGTGCAGGTGCAGCGCGGCATCCGCCTTCGCATGCAACACGCCCGCGAGGCGGTCGGGAGTCAGCGACTCGATCACACCGTCGTCCAACGCACCGGCAGCGTGAACCACAGTCGTCAGCGGATACTCAGCCGGAACCGACGCCAGCAAACCTGCCAACGCGGCCCGATCGGCCACATCACACGCGGCCACCGTCACCCGTACGCCCAGCCCCTCCAACTCATGGACCAGCCCGGAAGCACCGGGAGCGTCCAGGCCACGACGGCTGGTCAGCACCAAATGCTCGACACCGTTACGCGCCAGCCAGCGCGCGACATGCCCGCCCAGCGCGCCCGTACCACCCGTGACCAGGGCCGTGCCGCTCGTACGCCATCCCCCGACGCCTCCACCCCCGCCGGCACGCAGCAGGCGACGGCCGAAGACACCCGCCGAACGCACCGCCACCTGATCCTCACCACCAGCACCCTTCAGGACGCCGACCAGCCGCTCCGCCACACGCTCATCGAACGCCTCAGGCAGATCGACCAGACCACCCCAACGCTCCGGATGCTCCAGACCAACCACCCGGCCCAGACCCCACACCTGAGCCTGCACCGCACTCAGCAATTCCTCCGAGTCGCTGATCGACACGGCAGCACGCGTCACCACCCACAACGGCACCCCCGCCCCAACATCGCCCAGCGCCTGTACCAACCCCAACGTCCCAGCCAACCCAAGCGGGACACCGCCACACAACGACTCGTCCAACGCCACCAACGACACCACACCACTCACAGACGAACCGCCCGCCTCCAACACGGCCTGCGCCAACTCAGCCCGACCAGAACGCGAATCCACGACGACACGCACAATCTCGGCCCCACGGCCCTCCAACCCCCGAGCGACCTCAGCAACCCACACGTCCTCGGCCAAACCAGCAGGAACAGCCAGCAACCACGTCCCCGACAACACCGCCGACGACTCAACCGACACCGGCTTCCAACCAATCCGATAGCGCCACCCATCCAACCGCGACCGCACCCGCTGCCCCCGCCGCCACGATGACAACACCGGCAGCACAGCACCCAACTGCTCACCATCCGACAGCTCAAGCGTCGAAGCAAGCGACTCCAGATCCTCCCGCTCCACCGCCTCCCA
>NZ_JBSFMM010000556.1:0-1220 GCF_053599555.1 Streptomyces sp. NPDC000941 | reverse complement strand
GGCGAGCTGCCAGGGGACGGGGCCGCCGCCGAAGCGCTTGACGACGGCTTCGACCAGCCACGGCAGCAGCGCGGTGATGCCGACGAGCATCAGCACCGCACCGCCCGCGACCTGGTAGGTGGAGTCGGCGCTGTTCTCTTCCGAGCGGAGGTGCAGCAGCAGCGCGAGGCCGAGGACGGGGAACAGCAGCCGCCACCACAGGCGGCGGCGCGTGGGCGTGGCGTTGCGCACGACGCCGAGCGGTTCGATGGCGATGCCGCGCAGCGCGATCTGGGTGACCACGACGGCGCAGGCGGGCACGGCGACCATGATCAGCCCGGTGAGCGTGGCCGCGGGCTGGACGTCGGAGGGGAAGAAGCTGGTGCCGAACACCGTGACCCCGCCGATGAACTGCCTGATCAGCAGGAAGAACCCCCAGCCCACCGCGAGTCCGAGGAGGGCGCCGACCAGCGACTCGCCGGCCGCGATCCGCCGTGTCATCCGGCTGTCGGCGCCGACCAGGCGCAGCGCGGCGAGCCGTCGGTCGCGGCGCTCGCCGCCGAAGCGTACGGCGGTGGCGATGAAGATGGCCACGGGCAGCAGCAGCACGACACAGCCCACGACGATCAGCATGAGCAGGATCGGGTCCAGGGGCTCCTTCGGGGAGTTGTCGCCCCAGCCGTCGAGACGGATGACGTTGTCGTCGATGGCGTCGGGATCGATGCCCGCGTAGTAGAAGAACTCGCCTGGCCCGATCAGCCCCTCGTCGCCGATGGTTCCGGTGATCTTGTAGTCGAGGCGTTCCCTGAGCAACTTGTTGTCGCCGTCGGCGAGCAGCTTCTTCAGGGCGGGGGAGACCACCATCTCGCCGCGCGCGGGGATCCGGTCGACGCCCGGGGGCAGGGGCGGCCGGTCGCCGTCGGGCGCCAGCAGGAGGCCCGTGATGCCATCGCCGCGGAAGGTGGTGGATCCCCAGTCGAACTGCACGGTCTCAGGATCCGGCTTGATGTCGCTGCTCTCGGACGGGGTGCGGGCGTCGGTGCGGTCCTCGCGCGCGGAGACGATATGCGGGACACCGGCGGCGAACAGCAGCAGCGCCACGCCGAGCCCGACGCCGACCGCCGTCAGGACCGTCCTGGCCCAGCTTTCCCGGCCGCCGGAGACCGCGAACCGCGCCCCCGTCGCCAGATCCGCGGCCCAGCGGGCCGGGCCGACCCGCTGGCGGGGCTCCGGGCGGTCGC
>NZ_JBSFMM010000555.1:0-1254 GCF_053599555.1 Streptomyces sp. NPDC000941 | reverse complement strand
AGCTGGACATGGAGTCCAACGGCAAGTCGGTGGACCGCGAGGGCAATCCGGTCGACTGGCAGACCGGCCCGGTGGTCTGGGGCACCCCCGGCACCAACGGCCAGCACGCCTACTACCAGCTGCTCCACCAGGGCACCAAGCTCATCCCGGCCGATCTGATCGGCTTCGCCCGGCCGGTGGCGGAGCTCGGCCCCGAGCTGGCCGCCCAGCACGATCTGCTGATGGCCAATCTCTTTGCCCAGGGCCAGGCGCTGGCGTTCGGCAAGACGGCGGAGGAGGTGCGCGCCGAGGGCATCGCCGAGGAGCAGGTCGCGCACCGCACCTTCCGCGGCAACAAGCCCACCACCACGATCCTGGCCGCCGAGCTGACCCCCTCGGTGCTGGGTCAGCTGATCGCGCTGTACGAGCACAAGGTGTTCGTACAGGGCGCGATCTGGAACATCGACTCCTTCGACCAGTGGGGCGTGGAGCTCGGCAAGGTCCTGGCCAGGCGGGTCGAGCCGGCGCTCACCGAGGGCGCCGCCGTACCGGGTCTGGACACCTCCACCGCCGCCCTGGTCGCCGCCTACCGCTCGCTGCGCCACGAACAGCAAAGGAAGATCTGAGATGCAGCTTGGACTCATCGGCCTGGGCAAGATGGGCGGCAACATGCGCGAGCGCATCCGCCGCGCGGGCCACACCGTCATCGGCTACGACCGCGACCCCGGCCTCTCCGACGTCGCCGGCCTCACCGAGCTCGTGGCCGCGCTCGACGGGCCGCGCGTGGTGTGGGTCATGGTCCCCGCCGGCGGTCCCACCCAGGCCGTCATCGATGAACTCGCCGGTCTTCTCTCCCCGGGCGACATCGTGGTCGACGGTGGCAACTCCCGCTGGACCGACGACGAGAAGCACGCGGAGGAGCTGGCCGCGCGCGGCATAGGCTTCGTCGACGCGGGCGTCTCCGGCGGCGTCTGGGGCCTGCAAAACGGCTACGCCCTGATGGTGGGCGGCGACCCCGAGCACATCGCCGTCGTCAAGCCCGTCTTCGACGCGCTCAAGCCGGAGGGCGACTTCGGCTACGTACACGCCGGGAAGGTCGGCGCCGGACACTTCGCGAAGATGGTCCACAACGGCATCGAGTACGCGATGATGCAGGCCTACGCCGAGGGCTGGGAGCTGCTGGAGGCCGTGGACTCGGTCACCGACGTCCGCGAGGTCTTCCGCTCCTGGCAGGAGGGCACCGTCATCCGCTCCTGGCTGCTTGACCTCGCGGTC
>NZ_JBSFMM010000554.1:0-1255 GCF_053599555.1 Streptomyces sp. NPDC000941 | reverse complement strand
GGCAGGCGCTGAGCGGTGAGCCCCGTCGTCCGGGTTCGCCCCGACTATAAACGCGGTGTATAGTGCGCGCCATGCACCCCCCCGGCCTCCCGCTCCTCGGGCGCGAACCTGAACAAGAGGTTCTGGCCGAGGCCGTCAGCGGCCTGATCGCGCGGCGCCCGGCGGTGGTCACCCTCAGCGGTACGGCGGGCTTCGGGCAGACCGCGCTGCTGCGGTGGGCGGCCGGGCTCGCCGAGGACCGCGGTCTGCGCGTGCTGCGCGCCCGGGGCACCCCCGGCGAGAGCGATCTGCCGTACGCGGCGGTGACCCAGCTGCTGAGCCCGCTCGTCGGCACCGCATCTGCCGACACCGCGTCCACCGACGCCGTATCCGCCGAAGCTGCATCCGAGGGCCCGTCCTGGCGCGACGGGCCGTTCCCGGGCCTGGCCGAGCTGCTGCGCACGGCTTGGGACCGGCCGACGCTGCTGGCCGTGGCGAATCTGCAGTGGCTGGACCCCGATTCGCTGCACTGGCTCCAGGCGCTGGTGCGGCGGCTGCCCGGGGCGCCGATCGTGGTGCTGGCCGGCGCCATCGGCCCCGTACCGCTGGCCGATGCCCTCCCGGAGTCCATCACCGTTTCCCCGCTGTCGCTCGGCGGTTCCCGGTTGGTGCTGCCGCCGCTGGGCTCCGCCCAGGTCGCCGCCGCGGTGACCCTGGTGTGCGGCGGCCAGGGGCAGGAACGGTTCACCGCGGTGGCGGCCGAGACCACCGGGGGCAATCCGGCGGTGCTCCACGAGGTGCTGCGCCGCTTCGCCGACACCGGACATGAACCGGCCGACGACCGGGTGCCTCAGCTGCGCGCCATCGCTGCCGCCGCCACCGCCGATCACGCCACCCGCGTACTGCGCGGTCTGCCCGCCCCGGCGGTCGCGGTGCTGCGCGCCCTCGCCGTCTGCGGCGACCTGCTGGACTTCCCCCTCGTCCGCACGCTCGCCCGGCCGCGCCCGGAGTACGAGGCGGGGCTGCGCGAGACGCTGGAGGCGACCGGGCTCACCGCCCCCGGCCCCGGCGCGGCGCTGCGGCTGACCGGCCCGGAGGTGCGGGCCCGGGTGCTGGAGGAGATGCCCGCCGACGAGCGGGCCGACTTGTACGCGCGCGCGGCGGAACTCGCCCACCGGGCCGCCGTGGACGACGCGGACATCGCCCGGCTGCTGCTCACCGCCCGCCCGATCGGGGCGCCCTGGGCCGTCCACGTACTGCGCCGCGCCGGCGCCGC
>NZ_JBSFMM010000553.1:0-1334 GCF_053599555.1 Streptomyces sp. NPDC000941 | reverse complement strand
GCTGTGGTGGTTTTGGTGGGGTGGGGGAGCCAGTGGTGTTGGTGTTGGAAGGGGTAGGTGGGGAGGGGGATGTGTTGGGGGTGTTGGGTTTGTGGGTTGTGGTTGTTCCAGTTGGGTGTGGTGCCGTGTTGCCAGAGTTGGCCGAGGGTGTGGGTGATGGTTTGGGTGGGGGTGCGGGGGTCTTTGGGGTGGGGGAGTGAGGTGAGGGTGGGGGTGGTGTTGTGGGTGGTGTGTCGGGCGAGGGTGGTGAAGGTGTTTCCGGGTCCTATTTCGAGGAGGATGGGGTGGGGTGTGTTGTGGGTGGCGGTGGTGATGGTTTGGGTGTAGTGGACGGTGGTGGTGATTTGGTGGGCCCAGTGGTGGGGGTTTTGGGCTTGTTGGGGGGTGAGGTGGGTGCCGGTGGTGTTGGTGATGATGGGTGTGTGTGGTGGGTGGTGGGGGGTGTTTTTGAGGGTGGTGTGGAGTTGTTGGGCGGCGGGGTTCATGAGGGGGTGGTGGAAGGCGTGTTGGGTGGTGATGGTTTGGGTGGTCCAGCCTTTGTGTTTGATGGTTTGTTTGTATTGTTGGATGTGGTGGGTGGGGCCTGATATGACGCAGTCGTTGGGGGTGTTGTGGGCTGCGATGGTGAGTTGTGGGGGGAGGGTTGGTTCGATGTGGTGGCGGGGTGCGTTGATGTTGATCATGGTGCCGGGGGGTTGTTGTTGCATGAGTTGTGCGCGTTGTGCGGTGAGGTGGAGTGCGTCGGGGAGGGTGAAGATTCCGGCGGTGTGGGCGGCGATGAGTTCGCCGAGGGAGTGGCCGATGAGGGTGTGGGGGGTGATTCCCCAGTGTTTCCAGAGTTGTATGAGGGCGTATTCGGTGGTGAAGAGTGCGGGTTGGGCCCATTGGGTTTGTTGGAGGAGGTGTTGGGCGGTGTTGGTGTCGGTGGTGTTGGTGGGGTAGAGGATTTTTCGGATGTCGTGGTTGAGGTGGGGTTGGAGTATTTCGGCGCAGGTGTCGATGGCTTGTTTGTAGGTGGGGTGTTGTTCGTAGAGTTGTTGGCCCATGTGGGGGTGTTGGGGGCCTTGGCCGCTGAGGATGAAGATGATGTGGGGGTTGTCGTGGGTGGTGTGGTGGGTGGTGGTGTGGTGGGGGTTGCGTGTTTCGAGGGTGGTGGCGATGTGGTCGGGGGTGGTGCCGTGGGCGATGCGGCGGTGCGGGAAGGTGTGGCGTCCTTGGGCGAGGGTGTGGGCGGCGTGGGTCAGGTCGGGCTGGTGGGTGCGGAGGTGGTGGGCGAGTCGGTCGGTGGCGGCGTCGAGGGCTTGAGGGGTGCGGGCGGACAGGACGAGGAGGTG
>NZ_JBSFMM010000552.1:0-1340 GCF_053599555.1 Streptomyces sp. NPDC000941 | reverse complement strand
ATCGACTGAGCGGGGGCTGTCTGTCGTGTTGTCGGGTGTGGGTGTGGTGCGGGATGACGCGGTGGCTGTGGTGGGTTTGTCGTGTCGTTTTCCTGGTGCGTCGGGTGTGGGGGAGTTTTGGGGTTTGTTGCGGGGTGGGGTGGATGCGGTGTCGTTGGGGCCGGTTGGGCGTGGTGGGGTGGGGGGTTCGTGGTGGGGTGGGTTTTTGGATCGGGTGGATGGTTTTGATGCGGGGTTTTTTGGTGTTTCGCCGCGTGAGGCGGTGTTGATGGATCCGCAGCAGCGGTTGGTTTTGGAGTTGGTGTGGGAGGCTTTGGAGTTTGGTGGTGTGGTTCCTGGGGGGTTGCGGGATTTGGGTGTTGGTGTGTTTGTGGGGTCTATGTGGGATGATTATGGGTTGGTGTCGGGTGGGGTGGGTGTGGGGGGTGTTGGTCAGCATTCGATGACGGGTTTGTCGCGGGGTTTGTTGGCGAATCGGGTGTCGTATTTTTTGGGGTTGCGGGGTCCGAGTGTGGTGGTGGATTCGGGTCAGTCGTCTTCGTTGGTTGCGGTGCATCAGGCGGTTGCGGCGTTGCGGGGTGGGGAGTGTGGGTTGGCGTTGGCGGGTGGTGTGAATTTGTTGTTGTCGGGGGATTCGTGGGTGCGGTCGGAGCGGTTTGGTGGGTTGTCGGTTTCGGGGCGGTGTCGGGTTTTTGATGCGGGGGCTGATGGTTATGTGCGGGGTGAGGGTGGTGGGTTTGTGGTGTTGAAGCGGTTGGTGGATGCGGTGGCTGATGGTGATCGGGTGTTGGCGGTGATTCGTGGGTCTGCTGTGAATAATGATGGTGGGGGCGGGGGGTTGACTGTTCCGCGGGGTGTGGGGCAGGAGGAGGTGTTGCGGTTGGCGTATGAGCGGGCTGGGGTGGATGTGGGTGGTGTGCAGTATGTGGAGTTGCATGGGACGGGGACGCGGTTGGGTGATCCGGTGGAGGCGGGGGCGTTGGGTGCGGTGGTGGGTGGTGTGGTGCGGGGGCGTGGTGGGGTGTTGCGGGTTGGTTCGGTGAAGTCGAATTTTGGTCATTTGGAGGGTGCTGCGGGGATTGCTGGGTTGTTGAAGGTTGTTTTGTCGTTGTGGTTTCGGGAGTTGCCGCCGAGTTTGCATTTTGAGCGTGTTAATCCGTTGATTCCTTTGGGTGAGTTGGGTTTGTGTGTGCAGTCGGAGTTGGGGGGTTGGCCGCGGTCGGGTGAGGTGTTGGTTGCGGGGGTGTCGTCGTTTGGTATGGGTGGGACGAATTGTCATGTGGTGGTGGAGGAGGGGCCTGTTGTTGGTGGGGTGGTGGCTGGCGGTTCGGTGAGTGTTG
>NZ_JBSFMM010000551.1:0-1344 GCF_053599555.1 Streptomyces sp. NPDC000941 | reverse complement strand
GTACAGCGATCGCACCCTGATGTGCGGGCAGGCCTGGAGTACGCGTTGGACGGCGGTGGGGGAGACCACGTCACCGCCGGTCAGCACCTCCTGGACCTGGTCGAAACACCCGGGATCCTCCTCCGCGATCACCCGGAACAGCCCCGCCGTCAGCTCGACGGCCGTGACTTGGCCATCGCTGATGAGCGTGCGCAGTGCTTTGGGATCGATCTGTTCGTTGGGCGCTACGACGATTCGGCCGCCGGAGAGCAGGGGGACCCAGATCTCGTAGTCGGAGGCGTCGAAGGCGTGCGGGGCGTGCATCAGCACCCGCTGGTGTGCGGTGTCGGCCCACGCCCTGTCGAGGGCGAGTTCCACCACACCGCGGTGCGGTACGGCCACGCCCTTCGGTTCGCCGGTGGAGCCCGAGGTGTACATCACGTAGGCGAGCTGGAGCGGATGCCTGCCGTTCAGGGCCGGGTTGCTTTCGTCGGCGTCGGCAGTGGTCAGGAGCGTGTCGGTCACCTCGACCAGGCGGGCGTCTGCGGTGAAGCCGGCTGCCTGTGTGGGGCGGTCGGTGAGGAGTACGTCGGCGCGGCAGTCGCGTATGACCGAGCGCAGCCGCTCCACGGGATGGCCCTCGTGCAGTGGTACGTAGTATCCGCCCGTCTTCAGCACCGCCAGCAGGACGGCTATCAGATCGGCGGAACGCTCCATCCACACCGCCACCGGGTGCCCCGGCTCGACCCCCAGCCGGATCAGGTACCGGGCCAGCCGGTTCGCCCGCGCGTTCAGCTCCGCGTACGTCAACTCCCGGCCCTGGAAGACGACCGCGACCGCGCCGGGGGTACGTGCCACCTGCGCCTCGAACAACTCCGGCAGCACCGCATCCGGCATCCGACGCGCCGTGTCATTCCAGCCGGACAGCAGCTGCTGCCGCTCGGCTTCACCCAGCACATCAACCTGTCCGACCGGTACATCGAGATCGGTGGCCATCGCCTCCAATATGCGCACCAGACGGCTGGCCAGCGCCTCCACCCACTCACGCTCAAGCAGATCGCCCTGATACTCCAGACGGAATACGAGTTCTTGCCCGGGCATCACGATGAGACTGAGGGGATAGTGAGTTCCGCTGCGACCGCGTTCCTTGACGAATGTCAGGCCATTCTTGTCGGGATCAGGAGCGTCTGAGACGTTGAGCGGGTAATTCTCAAAAATTACGACGGTGTCAAACAGTTCGTCATGCCCTGCCAAGTGTTGGACCTGCGAAAGCCCTAGGTGTTGGTGTGGCATGAGGCGGGTTTGTTGGTCTTGGAGTTGGGTGGCTGTTTGGGCGAGGGTTTGGGTGTTGTTGAGTTGTATGCG
>NZ_JBSFMM010000550.1:0-1345 GCF_053599555.1 Streptomyces sp. NPDC000941 | reverse complement strand
TCAACACCCGATAGCCGTCCGCGAGGACAGCCTCGACGGCGGTGGAGAAACGCACCTGATGACGCAGGTTGTCCACCCAGTACGCGGCGGTCAGCATCGAGGTCTCAATCCGCCCGCCCGTCAGCGAGGAGTAAAACGCCACCGTGGTGTCGAGCGGCGTGACCTCCCCCAACAGCGCCATCAGATCGTCGGCGATCTCATCCACCTGCGGACCATGCGACGCGTAGTCCACATCAATCACCCGCGCCCGCCTACCGGTGACCGCCACCCCCGCAACCACCTCAGCCACCGCCTCCGGCGGACCCGAAACCACGGTCGAGGACGGCCCATTGACCGCCGCCACCCCCACACCCTCACACCCACCGATGAACTCCTCCGCCTCCGCCTGGCCCACAGCCAGCGACGCCATCGCCCCACCACCCGACAACGCCCGCAACGCCCGCGAACGCACAGCAACAATGCGGGCACCATCCTCAACCGAAAGCGCCCCACCCACCACAGCCGCCGCGATCTCCCCCTGCGAGTGACCCACCACCGCCGCCGGACGAACGCCGTACGACTCCCACACCGACGCGAGGGACACCATCACCGCCCACAACACCGGCTGCACCACATCCACCCGCGCCAGATCCGTCTCGCCCTCACCGCGCAGCACCTCCGTCAACGACCAGTCCACAAACGGCGCCAACGCCGCCTCACACTCCGCAATCCGCGCCGCGAACACCGGCGACGAACCCAGCAACCCCACACCCATCCCCCGCCACTGCGCCCCCTGCCCCGGAAACACCAACACCGCACCGGCGTCGGAGGCCACGGCCTCGCCGGTCACCACCGCGGCGGACGGCATGTCGTCCGCCAAGGCGCGTGCTCCGGCCGTCAGTTGGTCGCGGTCCTGGCCGAGGACGACCGCGCGGTGGTCGAGCACCGACCGGCTGGCCACCAGCGACCAGCCCACCGCCGCCGCATCCGCATCCGAGGTGACGGCGAACTCCACCAACCGCCGCGCCTGCGCCCGCACCGCGTCGGCGGACTGACCCGACACCACCCACGGCACCACACCACCCACCGGCGCCAGCTCAACAGCTCGGGGCTCCTCCTCTTCCGGCGCCTCCTCCACGATCACGTGCGCGTTCGTCCCGGACATCCCGAACGCCGAGACCGCCGCCCGCTTCGGGCGGTCCGTCTCCGGCCAGGGCGTGGCGTCCCTCAGCAGTTCCACCGCGCCCGTGCCCCAGTCCACGTGCGGCGTGGGCTCGTCGATGTGCAGGCTGGCGGGCATCACGCCGTGGCGCATCGCCTGCACCATCTTGATCACGCCCGCGACCCCGGCGGCGGCCTGCGTGTG
>NZ_JBSFMM010000549.1:0-1361 GCF_053599555.1 Streptomyces sp. NPDC000941 | reverse complement strand
TGCCCTGGGAAGACGAAGACGGGGCCCTGTTCGGGGTCGAGGGCGGTGCCTTGGGTGAGGTGGGGGTGTTCGGTGCCGGTGGCCAGGGCGTCGAGTGCGGCGAGGAGGCCGGGGGTGTCGGTGCCGGTGATCACGGCGCGGTGGTCGAAGGTGGTGCGGGTGGTGGCCAGCGACCAGGCCACGGAGGCGGAGTCGGTGGTTGCGGTGTCGGTGAGGGTCTCGGACAGGCGGCGCGCCTGTTCGGCCAGGGCCTGCGGGCCGCGCGCGGAGAGTGTCAAGGGGACCACGCCGCCCAGGACGGCGGGTTGAGCGGGACGCGGTTCCTGCGGCTCGGGGGGTGCCGGGGCCTCTTCCAGGATGACGTGGGCGTTGGTGCCGGAGATCCCGAACCCCGACACTCCGGCCCGGCGCGGGCGTTCCTCCGTCTGTGGCCAGTTGACCGGCTCGGTCAGCAGGCGCAGTTCGCCGCTGCTCCAGTCGACGTGGGGGGTTGGCTCGTCGGCGTGGAGGGTGGCGGGCAGCACGCCGTGCCGCATCGCCATCACCATCTTGATGACGCCCGCCACCCCCGCCGCGCCCTGCGTGTGGCCGATGTTGGACTTGAGCGAGCCCAGCCACAGCGGCCGGCCTTCGCCCGGCCGCTTCTGTCCGTACGTCGCCAGCAGCGCCTGCGCCTCGATCGGGTCGCCCAGCGTGGTGCCCGTGCCGTGCGCCTCCACCGCGTCGACCTGGTCGGCGGTCAGCCGGGCGTTGGCCAGCGCGGCGCGGATGACGCGTTCCTGCGCGGCGTCGTTCGGGGCGGCCAGGCCGTTGCTGGCGCCGTCCTGGTTGATCGCCGAGCCGCGCAGCACCGCCAGCACCCGGTGGCCGTTGCGCTGCGCGTCCGACAGCCGCTCCAGCAGCACCAGGCCGACACCCTCGGAGAAGCCCGTGCCGTCCGCGGCGGCGCCGAACGCCTTGCAGCGGCCGTCGGGAGCGAACCCGCGCTGCCGCGAGAACTCCACGTACGCCGAGGGCGTGCTGCACACCGTCACGCCGCCCGCCAGCGCCAGCGAGCACTCGCCGCCGCGCAGCGCCTGGACCGCCATGTGCATCGCCACCAGCGAGGAGGAGCAGGCCGTGTCGAGCGTGACCGCCGGGCCCTCAAGCCCCAGGGTGTACGCCACCCGCCCCGACACCACGCTGGCCAGCCCGCCCGTGGCGGCGTAGCCCTCGAAGTCCGCGGGGATGTGCGGTATCCGGGACAGGTAGTCCTGGCTCGACACCCCCGCGTAGACGCCGGTGGCGGAGCCCTTGAGGGTGGCCGGGTCGATGTGGGCGCGCTCCAGCAGTTCCCACGCGGTCTCCAGCAGCAGCCGCTG
>NZ_JBSFMM010000548.1:0-1412 GCF_053599555.1 Streptomyces sp. NPDC000941 | reverse complement strand
ATACCTTTCTGTTTGACACAGCCACACGCCGTTGCGTCGGCGTGTCGCTGTCCGATACTCACCACAAATCAAATCCCGTCCTAATCCTCCAAGGCCGCCAGGAGGATCGGGGTGGTCTGCTCGATCTGCCAGGGGCGGGCGCCGTAGCCGTGCAGGACCTCCGCGACGGACTCGGCGGTCACCTCGGCCGGGGGCTCCCAGCACAGCCGGCGCACCGTGTCCGGGGCGATCAGGTTCTCCTGCGGCAGATTCAGCTGCTCGGCCAGGCCGGTCACCGCCGTACGGGCCGCCGAGAGGCGGGCCGCCGCGGCCGGGTCCTTGTCGGCCCAGGCGCGCGGGGGCGGCGGGCCGGCCACCGGCTGGCCCGGCTGGGGGAGTTCCGACTCAGGCAGGGCCCGCGCGCGGTCCACCGCGGACTGCCACTGCTCCAGCTGGCGGCGGCCCATACGGTGGCCGAAGCCGCCCAGCGCGCCCAGGGCGCGCGCGGTCGTCGGCAGGGCGAGCGCGGCCTCGACGATGGCCGCGTCGCCCAGCACCTTGCCCGGTGAGACGTCGCGGCGCTGCGCGATCTTGTCCCGGGCCGTCCACAGCTCGCGCACCACGGCCATCTGCCGGCGCCGCCGGACCTTGTGCATGCCCGACGTACGCCGCCAGGGGTCCTTACGGGGCGGGGCGGGCGGGGCCGCGGCGATGGCGGCGAACTCCTGGTGGGCCCAGTCCAGCTTGCCCTGCCGCGTCAGCTCCTCCTCCAGCGCGTCGCGCAGGTCCACCAGCAGCTCGACGTCGAGCGCGGCGTAGTGCAGCCACGGGTCGGGCAGCGGGCGGGTGGACCAGTCGACGGCGGAGTGGCCCTTCTCCAGGGCGTACCCGAGGATGTTCTCCACCATGGCGCCGAGGCCCACCCGGGCGAACCCGGCCAGCCGGCCCGCCAGTTCGGTGTCGAAGAGGCGGCCGGGGAGCATGCCTATGTCACGCAGACACGGCAGGTCCTGGGTGGCGGCGTGCAGCACCCATTCGGCGTCGGCGATGGCATCGCCCAGGCCGGACAGGTCGGGGCAGCCGACAGGGTCGATCAGGGCGGTCCCCGCGCCGGCGCGGCGCAGCTGGACGAGATAGGCCCGCTGGCCGTAGCGGTAGCCGGAGGCGCGCTCGGCGTCCACGGCCACCGGGCCGTGGCCCTCGGCGAAGGCGGTGATGACCTCGGCGAGCGCGTCCGGGTCGGCGGTGACGGGCGGAATGCCCTCACGTGGCTCCAGCAAGGGAACCGGCGCCGAGGGGACGTCGTCCGGGGGAGCGCCCCCGGTGGTTCGCAGTGTCGTCTCTGCTGCGGTCTCTTGGGCGTCGGTCACCTGTCAAGGGTAGCTGTGTACAGCGGGTACGCAGGGCGCCCGCCGACGGAACGTTCCGTCGGC
>NZ_JBSFMM010000547.1:0-1412 GCF_053599555.1 Streptomyces sp. NPDC000941 | reverse complement strand
GCCTCCCTGGCGGGAGGCCGGCCGCAGCCATTTCGAGCCCGGTCGTCAAGTCCCAGTGCCGACCGCGCACCATCGCCCGTTCTCGTCCATCCGTCGCGGCCACTGGGCGGTCCGCGACCTGAGTCGGGTCGGGTCGAGTCGGGTCGGCAACCCTCCACGCACCTGTCGGGGGCGCGCTGACGGGGGTCCACCGAGGCTTCAAAACTACCGTCAACACCCCCCACCCGGGCCAGCGGAACCACCCGATCGAAGTGGGGCCCAATCACCTTGCAACAGGGGCGTGAATCACACCAATACACGCCCCCTCCACGTCTGTGATCTTTCATTGATCACCTGGGCCGCCATCACCCGCATGGCCCGGCGTTTCACCCGCGGTCGACGTCTCGGCGCCGCGATCGTGTGAGCCGAAACATCGGGTCCACCTGCGTCAGTCCCGCATACGCCTCAGCAAGGCGCTCCCGGGTTTCCGCCTCGGACGCGGCACCCCGGGTGATCCCTCGGCCAAGGCGCGAGGCGAAGTAAATGGCGTGGCACATCCACCGCAGTCTGACAAAGGTGTCCAGATGGCCTAGCTCTTCATGGGCTTCCGGGGCGATGTGCTGATAGCCGTCCAGAAACGGCGACAGTGCCGTGAGGGTATCGCGAGTCAAAACCGCGAAGCCGGCGAGATCGTACAGCGGGACGCCTGCATGGCGGCTGCCCAATCGATGAGACCGTCGTGGTTGGGCGCCTCGTCACGCAGGCGGAATGCGTCCAGCCCCGGGTCACCGTGCACTACTCCCACGCGCAGCGAGAAACGCTCCGTGACGTCTCGGATATCCTGAAGTGCACCCGCCGCCGCATCGCGGATCTCGGGCTGGAAGGACAATCCCTGCAAACATTCATCCGCCAAGGCCCACGGCCAGGCGTGTTGTTCGCTCACCTTCACGACATTCCCGAGAGCCAGATGGGCCCGAGCCAGCGTGACCCCCGCACGCCGCATGTCGGCCTCAGACGAGACTGAGGGAGATCGGCCGGGAACGAACTGGAGCAGGGCGAGTACACCTTCCGGCAGTTCCACGGTCAGTCGGCCGTCCGGCAGTGGCACGGGGGCGCCGCTGAGGAATCCGTGGGAAGCCGCGAAGCCGGCCACTCGCAACCCACTACGGAAAGCGGCAGCGTCCTCGGCATCGGCCAACTTGGCTACACACTGCGTGAGCCCATCTCCGGAAGACATCCGGAGAAGTCAAGTAGCCGAGTTCCACCCCCCGACGAGCTTCTCGACCGACTTCACCGGCCTGCCCCATAACTCGAGCACGCACAAGAGAGGTCACGAGGCCGAAGCTGACGGCTCCGCTCCATACGGGGCGCATGGCGGCCTCCCAGAGCCCCCTGGGGTCCACCAGCGTGAACGCGCACGCATCGGGGTGCCT
>NZ_JBSFMM010000546.1:0-1417 GCF_053599555.1 Streptomyces sp. NPDC000941 | reverse complement strand
TCATCCCCCCGCCACCCCCCATATACACCCTTGTGTCCCCCACCCCGCCCCCCCCCCCCCCCCCGCCCCCCCCCCCCCCCCCCCGCCCCCGCCCCCCCCCCCCCCCCACCACGGGTCAGTACGACCAACCGGCTCGACGCCAGCCTTTCGTCCGCCAGCCACTCCTGCAGCAGACCCAGGATGCGCTGGGCGAGGGTCCGTACGTCCTCCGGGACGGCGGTGGCGCGCGCGTCGCGGCGGCCGCAGTCGACTACGACCGCATCGGGCGCCGGGGCCCCCGCCTCCAGCGTCGCGGCAGCCAGGTCGGCGAGGTTCGCGTACCCGGCTGCCGAGGGGAGGCGGTCGCAGGGCCCCACCGTGGCCAGCAGTTGCGGAGCGGACGACGACATCGGCGCCGGGGCGGTCACCCACTCGACCGCGAAGAGCGAGTCCCGCCGCGCCGTACCGGAGGCCGCCAGCAGCTCCTGCGTCGACACCGGGCGGACCACGAGCGACGCGATCGAGGCCACCGGCCGCCCCTCGCCGTCGACCACCGCGACCGACCATGCGTGCGTGTCCCCCGCGTCGCCGTCCGGGGTGAGGCGCACCCGCAGGGTCGACGCTCCGGGAGCGTGCAGCCTCACCCCGCTGTAGGAGAAGGGCAGAGCGCCGTGCGGGAGTTCGTCGGCCGGGCGGAAGGCGGCGGCGTGCAGGGCGGCGTCCAGCAGGGCGGGGTGTACGGAGAACTGGGAGGCGTCGCCGTCCGCCGTGTCGGGAAGGCGCACCTCGGCGAAGATGTCCTCGCCACGTCGCCAGGCCGCCCGCAGCCCCCGGAACACCGGGCCGTACTCGAATCCCCGCGCCGCGTACCCGTCGTACAGGCCCTCCAGGTCGTCTGCCGTGAACGCGACGGCGCCAGGCGGCGGCCAGACCGCCGCCCCGTCGTCGTCGCCTTGTGGGTCGGTGAACCGTGCGATGGCGTCGTGTTGGTCGGCCGGTGCGGGGCCGACCAGGCCGGTGGCATGGCGTACCCACGTGGCGTCCTCGTACGTACCCTCGCGGCGGGAGGACACCGTCAGGCTTCGGCGCCCGTTCTCGTCCGGCGCCGCCACCCATGCCTGCACCTGTACCGCTCCCTCCTCCGGGATGAACAGCGGTGCCTGGAGCGTGAGTTCTTCGATGCGACGGCAGTTCACACGATGGCCCGCCTGAAGGGCGATCTCGAGAAGGACAGTTCCGGGGAGGACGACGACGCCGGCGATGGTGTGATCGGCGAGCCAGGGGTGGGTGGACAGGGCGAGCCGACCGGTGAGCAGATACCCCTCTCCCTCGGCCACCGCAACCGCCGCGCCGAGCAGCGGGTGGTGTGCCGGGTCGAGGCCGGCGGTGGTGATGTCTCCGGTGTGGGTGGGGGTGTTGAGCCAGTAGCGTTGGTGTT
>NZ_JBSFMM010000545.1:0-1459 GCF_053599555.1 Streptomyces sp. NPDC000941 | reverse complement strand
TCGGTCCGTACCCGCTCGCTCTCGGCGGTGGCGGACGCGCGCGTCTCCTCGGCGCCGGTCTTCGCCTTGGCCAGTACGTCCTCGGCGGTGCCGGCCGCCTCCTCGATCTGCTGGACCGCCTCCCGGCGGGCCTCGGCGCGGATCCGCTCGCCCTCGGCCACCGCCTCCGCGCGCAGCTGCTCGGCCTCGCCGCGCAGCCGGCGGGCCTCCTCCTGCAGCTCGACGGTCTTGGCGCGGTACTCCTTGGTGTCGTCCTTCGCCGCGCCCTTCAACTGCTCGGCGCTGTCGTGCGCCTCGGCCCGCAGCCGGTCCGCCTCGGCCTCCGCCTTGGCCCGGATCAGCTCCGCCTCGTCGGCCGCCGCCTTGGTGGTGGCCTGCGCGTTCTCCGAGGCCTTGGTCAGCACCTCCTCGGCGCTGCGGGCCGCCCTGGCCAGCTGGGCGGCCGAGTCCTCGGCGGTCTTGGCGCGCGCGGTGTCCTCGGCCTCGGCGATCAGCCGCTCGGCCTTGGCGCGGGAGTCGTCCCGTACCTGCTCGGCCTCGGCGCGCAGCGCCTCGGCCTCCTTGGTGGCCTCGCCGACCAGCCGGGCGATCTCCGCCTTGGCGGTCCGGGTGCGCTGCTCGTTGTCCGTCTCGGCGGCCGACAGCCGCTTCTCGGCCGCCTCCCTGGCCTCCGTGAGCACCTTGTCGGCCTCGAGACGCGCCTCGCGCAGCGATGTCTCGGCCTCCTGCATGCGCAGCTCGGCAGACCGGGTCAGCTCGGTGGCCTGCCGGCGCGCCTGGTCGGACTCGGAGGCGGTGGAGGTGCGCAGCTGCTCCGCGTGGTGGCTGGCCTCCTGCGCCTGGGCGCCGGCCGTGTTCACCAGCCGCTCGGCCTCGGTACGGGCGCGGCGCAGGATCGCCTCGGCCTCGGAGCGGGCCGACTCCGCCTCCGAGCCGAGCCGGTCGCGGGTCTGGTCGGCCAGCCGCTGGGCCTCGGCACGGGCGGCGGCCAGGGACTGCTCGGCCTCGGTGCGCGACTCGTCCAGGAGCCGGCGGGCCTGCGCCTCGGTACGGGCGCGCAGTTGCTCGGCCCAGGCGACGTTCTCGTTGACGTGCGACTCGACGGTGGCGCGGCGCTCGGCGAGCTCCTGGTCGAGCCGCTGACGGCGCGCCACGGCCTCGGCGTGCAGCTCGGCTTCGAGCCGCGCCTGCCGCTCGGCCTGCTCCTGCAGCAGCCGCTGGGTCTGGGCCCGGGTCTCGCGCACCTCGCGCTCGGCCTCGGCGCGCACCTGTTCCGCCTGCACCTGCGCGTTCCGCAGCAACTGCTCGGCCTGGTAGCCGAGGTTGGCGCTGTCGTAGGCAGGGCGGCTCGCGAGATTGCGGCGCGCCTCGTGCAGCTTGGCGCGCAGCACCTCGACTTGGTAGCCGAGGTCGTCGGCGTGCTGGACGGCCTTTTCCCGCTCGGTCTTCAGCCGCTCCA
>NZ_JBSFMM010000544.1:0-1476 GCF_053599555.1 Streptomyces sp. NPDC000941 | reverse complement strand
CCCACGGCAGCTCTCCCCATCCGCCGGGCGCCCGCGCCCGGGCGCGAATGCCGAGCGCGCCGAGGCGGGCGAGGTCGGCCTGGGTGAGGTGCTCGGTCATGGCCGAGGGCTGCTGCCACAGCGTCCACGCCACGCTGGTGCCGGGCAGCCCGTCGGCGCGGCGCGCCGCGACCAGAGCGTCGGCGTAGGCGTTGGCGGCGGCGTACCCGGCCTGTCCCGGATTGCCGATGACGCCGGCGGCGGAGGAGAACACCGCGAACATCCGCAGCGGCACCTCACGGGTGAGGGCGTGGAGGTGCCAGGCGCCGTGCGCCTTGGGGGTCCAGACGCGGGCGAGGCGGTCGTCGTCCCACGCCTCCACGAGGGCGTCGTCGGTCGCGCCGGCGGCGTGGACCACGCCGACCAGCGGGTGGCTGTCCGGGATGGCCTCCAACGCCCCTGCCAGGCCGGCGTGGTCGGCCACGTCGACAGCCGACAGGTCGACGTGGGCTCCCAGCGCCGTGAGCCGCTCCAGCAACTCGGCCGCGCCGGGCGCGTCCGCGCCCTGGCGGGAGAGGAGCAGCAGGCGCTCCGCACCGTACGCGCGCACCAGATGCTCGGCGACAGCGGCGCCCAGCACGCCGGTGCCGCCGGAGACGAGGACGGTGCCGCCGGACAGCTCGGGCCCCTCGGCCCCGGCCGGCGGGGAGGTGCGGACCAGGCGCGGCACCAGCGGGCCCGTGGCGCGGACGGCCAGCTGCGGCTCGTCGGCGTCGAGGGCGTGGCGGACGGCCTCGGCCAGGCCGGCCGCGTCGGCATCGGTGTCGGCATCGGTGTCGGTGTCGGTGTCGACGAGGACGAAACGGCCCGGGTGCTCGGCCTGGACCGCGCGGACCAGGCCCCACACGGCCGCGCCGCCCGGGTCGGGCGGGGCCTCGTTCTCGCCGGCCGGTACGGCGCCGGAGGTGACGAGGACCAGCCGGGAGTCGAGCAGCCTCGGCTCCGCCAGCCACTCCCGCAGCAGCGTCAGGACGCCGTCGACGGCGGTCAGTTCGTCGCCGGGCGTGCCCGGTACGGCGTGGAGCACGGCCTCGGGCGCCGGGGCGCTGTCGTCCAGCGCGGACAGCAGCCCGGCCAGGTCGGGGTGGTCGGTGGTGCCGGGGACCGCGAGCGGTACGGCGCCGCCGAACGCCGCCCACGCGCCACCGCCGTCCGGCGGCACCGTCCCGCCGTGCGCGGGCACCCAGTCCACGGCGTAGAGGCCCTCGGCTGCGCGCTCGCCCACGGCACGCAACTCGGCGGCGCTCGTGGGGCGTACGGCGACGGACCCGGCGTCCAGGACCGGGGCGCCGGTCTCGTCCGTCAGCAGCAGGCGGTGCCCGCCGGCCAGCGGCGACACGCGCGCGCGGCACAGTTTGATGCCGTTGTACTGGGCGGGGTTGTGGCTGGCCGTGAACATCGCACCGGGCAGGTCGAGGTGGCCGCTGGCGAAGTAGA
>NZ_JBSFMM010000543.1:0-1487 GCF_053599555.1 Streptomyces sp. NPDC000941 | reverse complement strand
CAGAACCCCGCACCACCGCCAGCACCCTGTGCCCGTTCCGCCGCGCATCCGACAACCGCTCCAGCAGCAGCACACCAACGCCCTCACCCCACCCCATGCCGTCGGCGGCAGCGGCGAACGCCTTGCACCGGCTGTCGTTCGACATCCCCCGCTGCCGCGAGAACTCCGTGAACACTCCCGGCGTCGCCATCACCGTGACGCCACCCGTCAGGGCCAGCGAGCACTCCCCCGCCCGCAGCGCCTGCACCGCCATGTGGATCGCCACCAGCGACGACGAACAGGCCGTGTTGACGCTCAGGGCTGGGCCCTCAAGCCCCAACTCGTAGGCCACCCGCCCCGAGACCACGGCCCCGTGGTTTCCGACCGCGATATAGCCGTCCATCTCGCTGCTCGACAGGGCGCTGATCATCATGTAGTCGCCCCCGGCCACGCCGACGAAGACGCCCGTGCTGGAGCCCGCCAGGCTGTGCGGGTCGATCCCGGCGTTCTCGACCGTCTCCCAGGCCGTCTCCAGAAGCAGCCGCTGCTGCGGATCCGTGGCCAACGCCTCACGCGCCGCGATGCCGAAGAATCCCGCGTCGAAATCGCCGGCGTCGGAAAGGAATGCCCCCTCGCGCGCGTAACTCGTCCCCGGCCTGTCCGGATCGGGGTCGAAGAGGTTTTCCAGATCCCAGCCACGGTCGGTCGGGAATGCCCCGATCGCGTCCCCTCCGGCCGCCAGCAGATCCCACAACCGGTCCGCATTGGTCGCGCCGCCCGGATAGCGGCACGCCATTCCCACGATCGCGATGGGATCGTCCGCCGCCGATTCCCGAGTCGGCGCGACGGCGTTCGCGCCGGGAGCCGCCTGCTCGCCGAAGAGTTCGGCGAGGACGAAGCGGGCCAGGTCGTCGGCGGTGGGGTAGTCGAAGATGAGGGTGGTCGGCAGCTGCATCCCGAGGCTGGAGCCGAGCTTGTTGCGCAGCTCGACGGCGGTGAGCGAGCTGAAGCCCATCTCGTTGAACGGCCGCCGCGCCGCGATCGCGTCCGGCGCGGCGTGGCCCAGGACGCTCGCCGCCAGCGCCCGCACGTGCTGCGTCAGCATCTGCCGCCGCTGGGCCGGCGCGGCCACCGCCTCAAGCTGACGGCGCAGTGGGCCGTCCCCCTCCGGGTTCTGCTCCTGCGTCGCCGTCTCGGCGATGCCGGGGATCTCAGCGAGCAGCTGGCTGGGCCGCTGGGCGGTGAAGGTCTGGGCGAAGTGCGCCCAGTCGATGTCGGCGACGGTGAGGACCGAGTCGCCCTGCGCGAGGGCGTCGCCGAGCACGCGCAGCGCGTCCTGCGGCGCCATCGCGCTGATGCCCCGCTCCTGGAAGGCGGAGGAGACGGCGTCGTTGGCGGCCATGCCGACCTCGCCCCAGGGGCCCCAGGCGATGGACAGGCCGGTCAGGCCTTCGGCGCGGCGGCGTTCGACGAGCGCGTCCAGGTGCGCGTTGGCCGCCGCGTACGCG
>NZ_JBSFMM010000542.1:0-1491 GCF_053599555.1 Streptomyces sp. NPDC000941 | reverse complement strand
CGCGTACGCGGCGGCCAACGCGCACCTGGACGCGCTCGTCGAACGCCGCCGCGCCGAAGGCCTGACCGGCCTGTCCATCGCCTGGGGCCCCTGGGTCGGCGTCGGCATGGTCGCCAGCGACACCGCATCCTCCTTCTTCCGCGACCGTGGTCTGGGCGCGATGGCGCCCGACGCCGCGCTGCGCGTGCTCGGCGACGCCCTCGCGCAGGGCGACTCGGTGCTCACCGTCGCTGACATCGACTGGGTGCGGTTCGCCCAGACCTTCACCGCCCAGCGGCCCAGCCAGCTGCTGGTGGATATCCCGCAGGTGGCCGAGGCGCTGGAGGAGGGCGCGCGGGCCGGGGCCGACAGTCCGCTGCGCCGCCAGGTGGAGGCCGCCGCGCCGGCCCAGCGGCGGCAGGTGCTCTCGCAGCACGTGCGGGCGCTGGCGGCGAGCGTCCTGGGCCACGCCGGTCCCGACGCGATCACGGCGACCCGCCCGTTCAACGAGATGGGCTTCGACTCCCTGACCGCCGTCGAGCTGCGGAACAAGCTCAGCTCCAGCATCGGCCTCCCGCTGCCGACCACCCTCATCTTCGACTACCCCACCGCCGACGACCTGGCGGGCTACCTGCTCTCCGAGATCTCCGGCGTCGAGCCCGGCACGGCCCCAACCCACCTCCACGCGCTGCCCGCCGACGCCGGCGACCCGATCGCGATCGTCGGCATGGCGTGCCGCTTCCCCGGCGGCGTCTCCAACGCCGACCAGTTGTGGGAGATGGTCGTGGCGGGCACGGACGCGGTGGGCCCCTTCCCGACCGACCGCGGCTGGCACCTGGACACGATCTACGACTCCGACCCCGACCGGCCCGGCACCAGCTACGTGCGCGAGGGCGGATTCCTCTACGACGCGACGCGGTTCGACGCGGGCTTCTTCGGGATCTCGCCGCGCGAGGCGCTGGCGATGGACCCGCAGCAGCGGCTGCTGCTGGAGACCGCGTGGGAGACCTTCGAGAACGCCGGGATGGACGTCGGCACGCTGCGCGGCAGCAACACGGGCGTCTACGCGGGCGCGACCATCTTCGACTACCTCTCGATCGTCAACCACTCCAGTGCCGACGTGGAGGGGTACATCGGCACCGGCAACATGGGCTGCATCGTCTCGGGCCGGCTCTCGTACGCGATGGGCTTCGAGGGCCCGGCCGTGACGGTGGACACGGGGTGCTCCTCCTCGCTGGTCGCCCTCCACATGGCGGTGCAGGCGCTGCGGGCGGGGGAGTGCTCGCTGGCCCTGACGGGTGGCGTCACGGTGATGGCGACACCGGGAGGGTTCGTGGAGTTCTCGCGGCAGCGGGGGATAGCGAATGACGGCCGGTGCAAGCCCTTCGCCGCCGCCGCCGACGGAACGGGATGGAGCGAGGGCGTTGGTGTGCTGCTGCTGGAGCGGTTGTCGGATGCGCGGCGGAACGGGCACAGGGTGCTGGCGGTGGTGCGGGGTTCTGCCGTCAACCA
>NZ_JBSFMM010000541.1:0-1494 GCF_053599555.1 Streptomyces sp. NPDC000941 | reverse complement strand
GGGGGGGTGCCTCTATGTCTTTCGTCAAGCGAGGCGTGGGGTTCTGGGTTCGTAGAAGGTGCCGTCGCGGAGCATCGCGAACAGCACGCTGATGCGGTGGCGGGCCAGGCGGAGGAGAGCCTGGGTGTGGGTCTTCCCGCGGGCTCGGCATCGGTCGTAGTAGGAACGGGAGGCGGGATCGTGCAGTGCGGCGAACGCGGACAGGAACATCGCCCGTTTGAGCTGCCGGTTGCCGCCTCTGGGCGCGTGTTCGCCGTGGATCGAGGTCCCCGACGACCTTGTTGTCGGGGCCAGGCCGGCGTAGGAGGCCAGGTGGGCGGCGGTGGGGAAGCTGGTGCCGTCGCCGACGGTGACCAGCAAGGTGGCGGCGGTCCTGACCGCGACCCCCGGAATCGAGGTCAGGACCGTGGAAAGAGGGTGTGCCTCCAGCAGGGTCTCGATCTGGGTCTCCAGGGCGCGGCGCTGTTCGTGGACGGCGGCGAGCGAGCGGGCCAGGGACGGGATCACGATGTCGAGCGTGCCGGTGCCGGGAACGACGACGGTCTGCTCGTCGAGCGCGGTAAAGACCTCGTCGATCAGCCGCTGGGCCATGCGCGGGGCCTTGGGCCGTATCACCTCAACCAGCCTGCGGCGGCCGGCCTTCCGCAGCGCGGCGGGGGATCCGTAGCGTTCCAGCAGCCAGGTCACGGCCTGGTGGTCCAGACGCGGCCCGAGCACGCGCTCCAGCGAGGGGTGGAACTGGGTGAGCAGGCCGCGTATCCGGTTGGAGGTGCGGGTGGCCTCGGCCGCGAGGTCCTGGTCGAAGCCGACCAGCACGGTCAGCTCGGCGGTGATCTCGTCGGTCAACTCCAGCGAGCGCAGGGTGTGCGGCATCGTCCGGGCGGCGTCCGCGATCACCGCGGCGTCCTTCGCGTCGGTCTTCGCCTCGCCCGGATACAGGTCGGCGATCCGCCGCATGGCAAGGCCCGGCAGGTAGGCCACCTTGCAGCCCGCGTCCCGGGCGACCGTGAGCGGGAGGGCTCCGATCGAGGCGGGCTGGTCCACGATCACCAGGACGGTTCCGAACTTCGCCGCGAGCTTGTCGAACACGGCCCGCAGCCTGGGCTCGCTGTTGGGCAGCTGCTTGTCGAAGACCTTCTTGCCGGCCGGAGTCAGCCCGTGCCCGTGATGGGCGCTCTTGCCGACGTCCAGGCCGAGGAAGACGCCCACGTCGTCGATGTCGTACAACCCGTCCTCCTGAACAGGGCTTGAGCGGTGCTGGCCAGGGCGATGGCGCCGTACGCGCGCATCCACGTTATGCAGACCTGCCGCCCGCAAGCAGCCGGGCATTGCGCCCGGCCAGGCGGTAGTCAGACCTCTCATCAGCGTCTCCAACGGCACCCCACGGGCCCGGTGACACCACCCCCCAGGTCATGCCTTCGACAGGGGGGAACAGTCATGCCGGGCCCGGAGGCCAGCGGCCCTCTTGCAGGACCGCGAAGAACATAACGGGGG
>NZ_JBSFMM010000540.1:0-1497 GCF_053599555.1 Streptomyces sp. NPDC000941 | reverse complement strand
ACCAAAGACTCCACCACACCACCCCCCGGCTCCTCACCCACCCAAAACCGCTCCCGCTGAAACGCATACGTCGGCAAATCAACCCACGACCCACCGGAATCAGCGAAGGCCACAGCCCAGTCAACAGCCACACCCCGCACATACGCTTCACCCAGAGAAGTCAGGAAGCGATCCAGACCACCCTCGTCGCGCCGCAGCGAACCCAACGCCACCGTGCCCTCCGCACCACGGGCCTCGGCAATCTCCTGAAGCCCGATGGTCAGCACCGGATGAGCGGACGCCTCGACGAAGACCGCGTCGCCTTCGTCCAGAATGGCGCCGACAGTCTCCTCAAAACGCACCGTCTGCCGCAGATTGCGATACCAATAGCCGGCGTCCAGCTCAGCCGTGTCGATAAACCCACCGGTCACCGTCGAATAGAACGGCACCGAAGACGACCGCGGCTCAAGGCCCTCAAGCAGCTCCGCCAGCCGACCCTCGATCACCTCGACCTGGGCGGAATGGGACGCGTAATCCACCGCGATACGCCGCGCCCGCACACCATCAGCCTCACACGCGGCCAGCAACTCGACCAGCGCCTCGACCTCACCGGCCACCACCACCGAGGTCGGGCCATTCACCGTCGCCAGAGACAGACGACCATCCCACCCCGCGATGCGCTCGGCCACCTGCTCGGCCGTCAACGACACCGACGCCATCCCACCGAGCCCGGCCAGATCCTCAGCAATCGCCTGAGAACGAAGCGCCACCACCTTCGCCCCATCACGCAAAGACAACGCTCCGGCCACACACGCCGCAGCGATCTCACCCTGCGAATGCCCCACCACCGCCGAAGGCTCAACACCAAACGAACGCCACAACTCAGCCAACGACACCATCACAGCCCACAACACCGGCTGCACCACATCCACCCGCTCCAACGACGCAGCACCCGGCGTCTGCCGCACCACCCCCGCAAGATCCCAGTCGACAAACTCCGCCAACGCCTCACCACACTCAGCAAAACGCTCCGCGAAAACCGGCGAAGAGTCCAGCAGTCCCACGGCCATACCCGCCCACTGCGAACCCTGACCCGGGAAAACCATCACCACACGCTCACCCGCGCCCGACACACCGGACGCGGGCCCAGTCACCAACCCAGGAACATCCTCACCCCGCGCCAACGCCCCCAGGCCAGCCCTCAGACCGTCACGACCACCGATGACAACCGCACGGTGCTCAAACGCCGTCCGCCCCGTGGCCAACGACCAGCCCACATCCACCAGCGACAAATCTTCATGCGCTTCCAGATGCGACAGCAGCCGCTCCGCCTGCCCCCGCAACGCCGCAACCCCACGCCCCGAAACCACCCACGGCACCACCGACACCAGCGGCTCCACCGGACCAACAGCCGCCGAACCATCAACACTCACCGAACCGCCAGCCACCACCCCACCAACAACAGGCCCCTCCTCCACCACCACATGACAATTCGTCCCACCCATACCAAACGACGAC
>NZ_JBSFMM010000539.1:0-1521 GCF_053599555.1 Streptomyces sp. NPDC000941 | reverse complement strand
GTCGTCGTTTGGTATGGGTGGGACGAATTGTCATGTGGTGGTGGAGGAGGGGCCTGTTGTTGGTGGGGTGGTGGCTGGCGGTTCGGTGAGTGTTGGTGGGTCGGTGGCTGTTGGTTCGGGGGAGCGGTTGGTGTCGGTGGTGCCTGGGGTGGTGCCGTGGGTGGTTTCGGGGCGTGGGGTTGCGGCGTTGCGGGGGCAGGCGGAGCGGCTGCTGTCGCATGTTGAGGTGTCTGCTGTCAGTGGTGATGAGCTGTCGCTGGTGGATGTGGGCTGGTCGTTGGCCACGGGGCGGACGGCGTTTGAGCACCGTGCGGTTGTCATCGGTGGTCGTGACGGTCTGAGGGCTGGCCTTGGGGCGTTGGCGCGGGGTGAGGATGTTCCTGGGTTGGTGGCGGGGCCCGCGTTCGGTGTGTCGGGCGCGGGTGAGCGTGTGGTGATGGTTTTCCCGGGTCAGGGTTCGCAGTGGGCGGGTATGGCCGTGGGACTGCTGGACTCTTCGCCGGTTTTCGCGGAGCGTTTTGCTGAGTGTGGTGAGGCGTTGGCGGAGTATGTGGATTGGTCGTTGGAGGACGTGCTTCGGGGCGTTGCGGGTGCTGCGTCGTTGGAGCGGGTCGATGTGGTGCAGCCGGTGTTGTGGGCTGTGATGGTGTCGTTGGCTGAGCTGTGGCGCTCGTTCGGTGTTGAGCCCGCTGCGGTGGTCGGGCATTCGCAGGGTGAGATCGCTGCGGCGTGTGTGGCCGGGGCGTTGTCTTTGCGTGATGGGGCGAGGGTGGTGGCGCTGCGTTCTCAGGCGATTGCCGAGGATCTGGCCGGGCTCGGTGGGATGGCGTCGGTGTCGTTGACGGCCGAGCAGGTGGCCGAGCGCATCGCGGGGTGGGATGGTCGGCTGTCGGTGGCGACGGTGAATGGTCCGACTTCGGTGGTGGTGGCCGGTGAGGTCGAGGCGCTGGTCGAGTTGCTGGCGGGGTGTGAGGCTGATGGGGTGCGGGCGCGGCGTATCGCGGTGGATTATGCGTCCCATTCCGCCCAGGTCGAGGTGATCGAAGGGCGGCTGGCGGAGCTGCTTGAGGGCCTTGAGCCGCGGTCGTCTTCGGTGCCGTTCTATTCGACGGTGACCGGTGGGCTCATCGACACGGCTGAGCTGGATGCCGGCTATTGGTATCGCAATCTGCGGCAGACGGTCCGGTTCGAGGAGACCGTCGGCGCCATTCTGGACGAAGGCGACGCGGTCTTCATTGAGGCGTCCGCTCATCCGGTGCTGGTGGTCGGGGTGGAGGAGACCGCTGAGGCCCGTGGTGCGAACGGCACGGTGGCGTTGGGTTCGTTGCGGCGTGACGAGGGCGGCTTGGACCGCTTTTTGACTTCCTTGGCTGAGGCGTGGGTGCGGGGTGTAGTTGTCGATTGGGCCAGGGCGTTTGAGGGTGCTGGTGGGTCGTGGGTTGATTTGCCGACGTATGCGTTTCAGCGGGAGCGGTTTTGGGTGGGTGAGGAGCCGGGGGGTGGTGTGGTGGAGTCTTTGGT
>NZ_JBSFMM010000538.1:0-1522 GCF_053599555.1 Streptomyces sp. NPDC000941 | reverse complement strand
TGTGATGGCGTCGGTGCTGGGGCGGCTGGAGGAGCGGGAGCGTGCGGCCCGGAAGCGGGTGGAGGAGTTGCAGGCCGAGCTGGAGGCGGCGCAGTCGGAGTGGGACGAATGGCTGATCGCCCGCAGGCGGGTCGGCGAGGTGTGGGACGGGGGCGAGAGTGCAGGACAGCACGGTGAGGCGGGGAAGACGTCGGAGGGGAACGAGGCCGCGGCGCCGTTGGCGGCGAGGCCCGGGGCGGTGGTTCCTCCCTGGCGGGAGGGGCTGTCGGCTGCGGTGCTGGCGCCGGAATATCAGCAGGTCATGGGCCTGCTGGCCGAACGCCGCGCCACCGGCGGTCAGCCACTGAACTGCCGTGAGATCACTGCCTTGTTGGGGCTGGAGGTGGTTCCTGCGAAGACCGAGGGCGTGCGGTGCAAGCTCAAGCGGCTCGTTGCGCGGGGATGGGCCCATGAGCCGGCACCGGGCCGGTTCGCCTGCGGCGACGGCCGAGACGGCGGGTCATGACCATGGTCATCGACCACAGGATCATCGCCTCCGACGATGCGGGCAGCCGCTCGTAGTCGCGGGCAAGGCGCCGGGAGCGGGTGAGCCAGGCGAAAGTCCGCTCGACGATCCACCGTTTGGGCAGCACGACAAAGCCTTTCCGGTCGTCGCTGCGGCGGATGATCGTCAGTATCAGGTTCAGGGCCCTCGCGCACCAGCTCACCAGCATGCCGGTGTATCCGCTGTCCGCCCATACGCGCCTGAGCCGGTGATGCCGCCTCGCGGCCTGGGCCAGGAGGTCCTGGGCGGCGTCCCGATCCCCCGCCGAGGCGGGGGTGACCATGACCGCCAGGGTCAGGCCGAGGGTGTCCACCACGATGTGCCGCTTACGGCCCTTGATCTTCTTCCCACTGTCATAGCCACTGGTCGCGGCCTCGACCGCAGACGTGCCTTTCGCGGACTGCGAGTCGATCACCCCTGCCGTCGGCTCCGCATCCCGGCCCTGCGCTTCACGCATCGCGGCGCGGAGCCGGTCGTGGAACTCGCCGATCAGCTCCTGCTTCCGCCAACGGGTGAAGAACCGGTGCACCGCCTTCCACGGCGGGTAGTCGGCAGGCAGCGCAGGCCACTTCACGCCGTTGTCCACCACATATCGGATCGCGTCGAGTATGTCCCGGTGGCAGTATTCCTCCGGCCGGCCGCCCCGGCCCTCGGCCCATACGGGCTTCGGGATCATTTCGCGGACCGCTGCCCACTCCGCGTCGCTCATGTCGGTCGGATAGCAGTGCCCGCCGGACGGATTGTCCGCGGCGTTGCCGTACGTGTGGGCGAAGCAGTCACACGCCCGCGTGTCCGGAATGGACTCTTTCGCGGCAGACCGATACAACTGCGGCAACAGGGCCTCCCGGTGAGCAGTGGCGTAGACACCCTCTGTGCTACCGAGAGGCCCTGCCTTCATGCCCCCGCGCGGCCACAATCACCTGAACAGCACACCCGTACGGAGCCCCCAGCCCTCCACTCGGTTTCGAGAAGCCCTCT
>NZ_JBSFMM010000537.1:0-1528 GCF_053599555.1 Streptomyces sp. NPDC000941 | reverse complement strand
CGCACCACATCCATCAACGACCAGTCGATAAACGGCGCCAGAGCCGCCGCACACTCCCCCAACCGCTCCGCGAACACCGGGGACTCGTCCAACAAACGGGCACCCATACCCGCCCACTGCGAACCCTGCCCCGGGAAGACAAACACCGACCTCCCCTCGACGTCGGCAACCCCACGCACCACACCCACCGCGGGATCGTCATCGCCCAGAGCACGCAGACCCGACAGCAACTCCTCACGGTCACCACCGACCACCACCGCCCGGTGCTCCAACACCGACCGCGTGGACACCAGCGAATAGCCCACATCCACGGGCTCCAGCTCCAGGTCGGCCTCCACCCGCGCCAGCAGACCGGCCGCCTGCCCACGCAACGCCGCAGCCGTCTTCGCCGACACCACCCACGGCAGGGCGGCAGGGGTCACGACGGGCTCGGGCCGCGTGTCGGCGGAAGGCGGTTCCTCGGGCAGCGGGGCCTGTTCGATGATGGTGTGGGCATTGGTGCCGCTGAGGCCGAAGGACGAGACCGCGGCCCGGCGCGGGCGGCTGTGCTCCGGCCACTCCACGGATTCGGTGAGCAGCTGGATGTCCCCCATGGACCAGTCCACATGCGTGGACGGCGTGTCCACGTGCAGCGTCTTGGGCAGCACACCGTGCCGCATCGCCATCACCATCTTGATCACACCGGCCACACCGGCCGCTGCCTGGGTGTGCCCGATGTTGGACTTGATCGACCCGAGCAGCAGTGGGTGTTCGCGGTCCTGTCCGTAGGTGGCGAGAAGTCCCTGTGCCTCGATGGGGTCGCCCAGCGTGGTGCCGGTGCCATGCGCCTCCACCGCGTCCACCTCCGTCGGAGCCAGACCCGCGTTGGCCAGCGCCTGACGGATCACCCGCTGCTGCGACGGACCATTCGGCGCGGTCAGACCATTCGACGCACCGTCCTGGTTCACGGCCGAACCCCGCACCACCGCAAGCACCTCATGCCCGTTGCGCCGCGCATCCGACAGCCGCTCGAGCACCACCAGGCCGACACCCTCCGACCAGCCGGTCCCGTCGGCACCCTCCGCGAACGCCTTGCACCGGCCGTCGCCTGCAAGCCCGCCCTGAGCGCTGAAGTCGATGAACGGCCCGGGGGTCGCCATGACGGTGACGCCGCCGGCCAGCGCGAGGGAGCACTCTCCCGACCGCAGGGCCTGCACCCCGAGGTGCATGGCCACCAGGGATGACGAGCATGCCGTATCGACCGTGACCGCCGGACCCTCCAGGCCCAGCGTGTAGGAGACCCGGCCCGACATCACACTGCCGGCCGTCCCGGTGCCGAGGAAGGCACGCACGTCCTGCGGGAATTCCAGGCGCCCCGACGCGTAGTCGTGGTGCAGCGATCCGACGAAGACACCGGTCTGGCTACCGCGCAGTGCGGTAGGAGCGATTCCGGCTCGCTCGATGGCCTCCCAGGACACTTCCAGCAGCAGCCGCTGCTGCGGGTCCATCGCCAGCGCCTCGCGCGGCGAGATCCCGAAGAACCCGGGGT
>NZ_JBSFMM010000536.1:0-1587 GCF_053599555.1 Streptomyces sp. NPDC000941 | reverse complement strand
TCGCACATGGCCGCCGCGAGCACCTCGCGCGGCTGGCGGCACAGGGCGCGGTCGTCGACGATGGTGCGGGCCTCGGCGGCAGTCTTCGGCACGATGGGGGACGCGGGGGGCAGATCAGATGCTGCTGCCGAGCGTCCGCGCTCGTATCAGGCGGACTTGTCGACGCGAGCCGGTCGATCGCGGCGACCAGCGTCCCCCCGAGCGGGGCGTCGAGTGCGTTCGCGATGACGGCGGTGAACAGCGCTTCCTTGCTGCCGAAGTGGTTGTAGATGGTCACCTTGGACACTGCCCTTGCCGGAAATCTCATCCGCGCAGCTCACGCCGCATGCTGATATTCGTGGAGGATGCCGCCGAGGCGATCGTGTCGGCGTATGTCGAGGCGGGCTAACGTGTCTGGGTCGTCGATCGGTGGGGGCAAGGGGTGTAGCGGTCTGGCGTTCATGATGCCTTGGTGTGGTCGGTGTCCGTTGTAGAACTGCTCGAACTCGCCCAGAGTGTGGAGGAGGTGTCGCTGGTTCCAGATCAATGTCCGGTCCAGGAGCTCGCGGCGACAGGTCTGTATCCACCTTTCCCCGATCGGGTTCATTCTTGGGATCTGGACGTCGCTGAGGACGACGTCGATTCCTGCGTCCTTGAGTACGGCATCGAAGAGGGCGGGGAACTTCCCGTCCCGGTCCCGGATCATGAACCGTGCGCGGCAGCCGAGGTCTTCGAGGTCCATGTCGAGGCTCTTTGCTGCTTGGGCTACCCAGGAGGCGGTCGGATGTGCGGTGGCGCCCAGGACGCGGATCCGGCGACTGCCGTGTTCGATCACCACGAGCACGTACATCCGTACCCCCGACAGGGTGACTGTTTCCATGAAGTCGCAGGCCAGCAGGGCATCAGCCTGGGAGCGAAGGAAGGTGGCCCAGGTAGTGGAGTTCCGTTCGGGTGCTGGGTCGATGCCGGCCTCCTTCAGGATTTCCCAGACGGTGGACGCGCCCACCTTCACCCCCAGTACGAGGAGCTCGCCGTGCAGGCGCCGGTAGCCCCAGCCCGGGTTCTCCTTCGCCATGCGCAGCACCAGGATGCGGATCGAGCGCACTGTAGGGGGTCGTCCCGGGCGTTTGGGCCGACAGGAGGCGGCATGGCGGCGTTTGACGAGGGTGCGGTGCCAACGCAGTGCCGTGTCGGGGCGGACGAGTAGCCGTAACTGTCGCAGGACGTGCCGTGGCAGCCGGTGCAGGAGCGCTGCCAGGAATGCCCGGTCGCTCGGGGTGAACCGGATCTTGTCCTTGGCGAGTTGGCGTTCCAGCACGGTGATTTGGTGGCGCAGGGCGAGGATCTCTGCGTCCTTGTCCCGGTCGGTCATCGGCAGCAGGCGGAGCATCGCGAACGTGTTCGTCACACCCAGGTAAGCCAGTCGCAGCAGCACGATCGATCATCATGACGCCCTGACAGCAGCTGCGCGGGAGCGCCGGCCTCCAGACCCTACAAGTGGCCTTGATCAACCCGATCAAGAAGGTAGGACCCTACGAATGGCTCGCCCGTCCCGATCAACAAGGTAGGGACGACTGACCGGGGGCGCCGCCCGGCAGGGGCAGCGTC
>NZ_JBSFMM010000535.1:0-1612 GCF_053599555.1 Streptomyces sp. NPDC000941 | reverse complement strand
GAGCCTAGTACTCCAGCAGGATTTCGCAGTCTGTCCTGCGGGTTTCACCGGGCGGCTGGAGTGTAGCGGGCTGTGGAGTGGTCAGGGGCGGTTTCACGGAGGCCGCCCCTCGATCGTGCGACAACCCCGCAGGTAATGACAGCGGGTGGGGAAATCTCCCTGCGTGATCACCGGGCGTGCTGCCGAGCAGTGGGACCTTGAACTGGACGACCTCTTCGTGACCATCGGTCATCGCTTCGGCCGTGTGGAACTTCGCCGCCGCATGCGTGATTACGTGCGCGGGCTGCTCGCCCCGGTGGCCCGAAAGAACAGCTGGCAGCTGGCCGAGCAGGCAGGCCACGCCACCCCCGACGGTCTGCAGCATCTGCTCGCCGGCGCGAAGTGGGAGCCCGACGACATCCGCGATGACCTGCAGGAATACGTCGCCCACAAGCTCGGCGAGGACGACGGGGTCCTCATCATCGACGACACCGGGTTCCTCAAGAAGGGCACCACCTCCGCCGGCGTTCAGCGTCAATATTCCGGGACCGCCGGCCGCACCGAGAACTGCCAGATCGGCGTCTTCGCCGCCTATGCCGCCGCCGGTGGCCGGGCCTTGGTCGACCGCGAGTTGTACCTCCCCAAGTCCTGGGCCGAGGACCGCGAACGCTGCCGCGCGGCCAAGGTCCCCGACGAGCGGGAGTTCGCCACCAAGGGTGAACTGGCCCGGCACCTGGTGCTGCGTGCCCTCGGCTCGCCGCTGCCCATTGCCTGGGTCACTGCGGATGCCGCCTACGGGCAGGAGAGCCGCTTCCGGCGGCTGCTGGAGCAGTCGGGCGTCGGCTACGTGCTGGCCGTGCCCAAGTCCCAGTTCACCGTGGGCTGTCCCCGCATCGAGGGCCTGTTCGCACAGGCTCCAGCCGAGGCGTGGGAGAAGATCTCATGCGGAGACGGTGCGAAGGGCCCGCGCGTCTACCACTGGGCGGCGGTGCGGCTGCCGGCTGTCGCCGAGTTCGACTACCAGGGCGAGGTCCCCCACCGGATGCGGTGGGCGCTGGCCCGTCGCAGCATCCGCAAGCCCGACGAGATCGCCTACTACCTTGCCTATGCCCCGTTGGGGACAACTGTTCTGGAGCTGGTGCGGATCGCCGGGACGCGCTGGGCGATCGAGGAGTGTTTCCAGGCCGCGAAGAACGAGTGCGGGCTGGACCAGTACGAAGTCCGTCGCTACGTGGGCTGGTACCGGCACATCACCCTCGCCATGCTCGCACACGCCTTCCTGGCAGCCACAGCACACCGGGCCCGGGAAAAGGGGGCGGAACCGGTGAGGCAGCCGGGACCATCGAGCTCACAGTGGCGGAGGTTCGGCGACTCCTGGCAGCTTGTCGGCCCCGGCCCCCGCACCTGCACGGACGTAGAGGCCGACACCATGCGATGAGCTGGTCGCACTGGCGCCGACGGCGCCAAGCAATCGCCCGCCGCTGTCATTACCTGCGGCGTTGTCGCACGATCGAGGGGCGGCCTCCGTGAAACCGCCCCTGACCACTCCACAGCCCGCTACACTCCAGCCGCCCGGTGAAACCCGCAGGTCAGACTGCGAAATCCTGCTGGAGTACTAGTACTCCAGCTGTAG
>NZ_JBSFMM010000534.1:0-1616 GCF_053599555.1 Streptomyces sp. NPDC000941 | reverse complement strand
GCAACCCGCCCGGCCGACCCGGTGGCGGCCCGGCCGCGCCCGGGGGCCGCGGTACGGCGCCGGCGCATGGCGAGCCGTACGCCGGTGCCAACCCGGGCGGCGACCGGAGCCGCGAAGACCGGGGCCACGCAGGACACGGCCCCGCCGCGCGCGGCGACGGCGGATGGCAGCCTGCCGACGACCGCGTCCTGCCGGGGACGGACGAGAGCCCGACGCACTTCGGCGCCGCCGGAATGAGCCAGGGGCCGTGGGCCGCCACCGGCGGGGGCGCGGCCTGGGCGGAGTCCGCTCCGGGGCACGACCGGGCCGACGGCCCCGCGTCGCGCCCGGGCGCGGGGGCGCCGGGCGGCCCGGCCATGGGCGGCGCCGCGGCCCGTTCGCACACGACACCGCACCACCCACCAGCAGACGGCGGCGCCCAGGTCCCCCGGCAGGCCGGGGCACCAGGCAGGGTGTCGGCCACGGGCGGCGCCGCCCATGACGACCGGGGCGCCGGAGCGCGTGGCGGCCGGCCGGGCGCCTATGACATCGCTGACGTCGCCGGGGCGCAGGTGCGGCGGCGCGGCGGCATAGGGGCCTGGGCGCGGCGGCTCGCCTCCGGACTGGGCGCGGGCGAGCCGGACGAGGCATGCGGCGACGGGCCGGGCGGAGGCGCCGCGGGGCAGGCGGCCGCCGAGGCCGCCGCGCTGCACCGGCGGTGGCCGGATCCCGCCGCCGTACTGATGACGGCGCTCGGTCCGGGCCCGCGTCTGTGGGAGCGCGGCTTGGGGCACCCGGACGCGCTGAGTGTGCGGCTGGGGTCGGCCGACCGGCCCGCCGCGGGCGGCGGGCTGCTGCCCGCCGCACCCGTGACCGTCGATCTGCGGGAGGCCGGTTCGCTGGGCCTGGCGGGCCCGCGCGCCCGGCTGGCCGGGCTCGCCCGCTCCGTCGTGGCGCAGCTGGCGGCCCTGCACTCGCCCACCGAGCTGGAGATCATCCTGGTCAGCACGGACAGCCGGCGCCCCCTCGCCGAACGGCTCGCGCAGTGGTCCTGGCTCGGCTGGCTGCCCCACCTCCAGCCGCTGCGCGGGCAGGACTGCCGACTGCTGCTGGCGTACGACCCTGAGCAGGCCGCGGCCCGTACGAACGAGCTGGTGCGGAGGCTGGAGGACGGGCGGCCGGGCCCAGGCTGGGCGACCGCGTCCCCGGCGGCCGTGGCCGCCGCCGCGGCCCGCCACTCCGGCCCGCACACCGTGGTCGTCGTGGACGGCGACCCCGGCCCCGCGGCGCTGCGCGAAACGCTCGCGGCGCTGGCGCTGGGCGGCCCGGCGGCCGGAATTCATCTCCTGTCCCTGGTGGAGGCGCCCGCCACGTCCCCCGCGTCTCCGCTGTCGGCGAGCTATGGGGCCGCCCGTGCCGCGTCTCCGGTGTTCGCCGCCTGCGGGATGGCGGCGCTGCTCAGCGGCGATGTGGCTACGGGGCTGCAGATCGTGCGCCGCGGCGGCCACGACGGGGCGGCGGGCGCGGCCGCGACTGTGGACGCGGTGTCGGTGGCCTGGGCCGAGCGGTTCGCACGGGCCCTGGCGCCCCTGCGCCCGGCCGACTCCGCCCTGGAGGGCGGCGTCCCCGGCTCCGGC
>NZ_JBSFMM010000533.1:0-1621 GCF_053599555.1 Streptomyces sp. NPDC000941 | reverse complement strand
GACCTGGTTGCCCTCGTAGATACGGCCCTTGTCGGCCGCGTACGCCGCCATCGAGCCGTGCCAGTCGAGGTGGTCGGGCGCGAGGTTGAGCCCGCCACCGCCGGTACGACGGCGAGCAGCGTGACCGTGGCGGCCGCGGGCACCGGATGCCCGGCGCCGAGCGGGCCGCCCGCCGCCCCGCCCGGAGCATCGGCCCACCGCAGCCATGAGCCGCTCAGGTCGCCCCGCAGCTGCAGGAAGGCGAGCAGCGCCAGCGCACAGCCCAGCGCGCACGACAGGGCGGCCGAGGCGCCCGCGAGCAGGGCCGACCTGGCCGGGCCGCCGCCGGCCGCCGCGAAGCCCGCGCCGAACGGGACGCTCGGGTCGGCGCGCGCCACCGCGATCGCGAGGTGGCCCGTGGCGGCCAGCGGCACCGCGCACCACAGCAGCCGTACGACCGCTCCGTCGGTCTGGTCGGGGTGCCCGGCCGCGTACCCCATGGCGCACAGCAGCAGAAAGCCCGTGCCCGCCGCCGCGGTGGCGACCAGCGACCGCCGCAGCAGCGCCAGGGGCCGGGCGCCGCGGGCTAGGCGGAGACTGAGCACGCGGACCTGCCCTCGGCCTCGGGGGAGTTGACCGCGCCCACCCGGCGGCCGTCCAGCAGCGCGACGGCGCGGTCCGCGAGGGTGGCCACCTCCTCGTCATGGGTGGCGAGGAGCACCGTGATGCCGTGCGAGCGGGCCGCCGTGGTCAGGGTGCGCAGCACCTGGGCGCGGTCGGCGCGGTACAGCGGGGCGGTGGGCTCGTCCGCGAACAGCACGGCGGGGGCGGAGGCCAGCGCGCGGGCGATCGCGATGCGCTGGCGCTGCGCCTGGAGCAGCGCGGCGGGGCGGCGGCGGGCGCAGTCGCCGACGTCGAGCCGGTCAAGCCACTCGTGCGCGGTGCTCTTGGCCTCGCGCCGTCCGATGCCGCGCAGCATCAGCGGCAGCGCGGCGTTCTCCCAGGCGGTGAGCTCGGGGATGAGCCGGGGCTCGGTGTCGATCCAGGCGAAGCGGTCGCGGCGCAGCTGTTCGCGGCCGAGCGGGGAGAGGGTGTGTACGGGGGCGCTGTTGAACCACACCTCCCCGCGGTCCGGGACGAGCAGGCCCGAGAGGCACTTGAGCAGGGTGGTCTTCCCACAGCCGCGCGGGCCGGTCACGGCCAGGATCTCGCCGTCGCGGGCGCCGATGGAGACACCGGCGAGGGCGGGCGACCCGCCGTAGGCGTACGTCAGGGTGCGTGCCCAGAGCACGTCGTTGTCCGGCGGAGCCACCATACGAAGCACCTCGCCTCAGCTGCGGTCGTCCGTGCGTTCCCCCAGTTGGGTGAACGAGCGCAGGGCCAATGGGTCACTGGCACGGTAAGGACTCCGTCTGCCGCCCGCGCCCAGGCTCGGCGCGGGCACGCTGTCATTTCCTCCGATCAGCCCTCTGCACGGCCGGTGCCGGCGGGGCGCGCAGCGCAGCGGAACGCGGAGGCGGCCGTAGCCCTCGGTGGGTCCTGGACCCGCGGACTACTGTGGGTGTCTCACCCATCGGACACCTGACAGGGAGGGGTGGCACGTGACCACCGAACTGCGTCGTCTGCGCAACTACATCGACGG
>NZ_JBSFMM010000532.1:0-1641 GCF_053599555.1 Streptomyces sp. NPDC000941 | reverse complement strand
GCTTGTCGGTGAGGACGGCCGGCCGGAGCGGGCCTCGCCGAGCGGCACGAGCTCGGCCCCATACCCCCGCCCCCGGCTGCGGTCGACCACGATCCCCCAGCCGGGGCGCGGGCTTCATCCGGCACCACGAGAGGAAACGCAATGCCTGTAGAGATGCCCAGCCCGGAGCTGGTGGCCGAGGGCGCGATCCAGATCCTTAGCCTGCTCAAGGGCGACCAGGAATTCGACGCCTTCCGCGCCGCCAGCCTGAACTATTCCGACGACTGGCAGTGCTTCACCGGCTTCCCGGTCGTCTCCGAATGGAAGCTGGAGAAGGACGCAGCGCCGCTGTTCGAGGAGGGCCTGCGCGCCCTCGCGCTGAAGGCCGCGGTCCACGGGCTCACCGGCAACGAGCAGGCCGCCGAGATCGCCATCGCCGTACCGGTCGATGAGATGACCCACGCCATGCTCGCGCAGGCCCAGCTCCTGACCCGAATCGCCGATCACAACCAGATCGCGATCATCCACCAGACCGACCAGGAACACACCGACTACACGGCCGACTCGTACACGGCCGAGTGCTACCGGTCCGCCTGGGGCGAGCCGCCCGCACGCTACTGGCTCGGCCACGAGGAGGTCATCCAGCGCCGTTCGGTCCTGGCGAGTCTCTACGAGACGATCGGTATGGGGCGGTCCGGCCGAGAGCACGCCATCCGGTTCGAAGAGCTGACCACGGCTAGTTGAGCGCAGCCCTCAGCACCGCCACAACGTCCAGGCCGGGGTCCGAGGCTCGCAGGATGTCCATCGCGCGCTCGATCACCTCGTCGCAGGCGTCCGGCGGTACTGCGGTCAGCGCGGCCCGCACCCACACCGCGACCTCCGCGGCATCGGCCGGCGGGGGCACTTCCCACGGCAGCGGGAGCCCGTCAGTGGCGTACGGGGCGGCCGGGAGTCCTACTCGCTCAGGGTGGACGCACACGGGCACCCCGGCCGCAGTGAAGCGGTGGCCGGTGGTCTGGTCGAAAGGGCAGTCGCGGGACGGCCGCTCGTGGACATCGAAGGCTCCGCCAGGCAGGCGCAGGCTGGGGCAGATCCCGCACACGGGTCGCTCACCGTCCCGAGAGAAGGGCTCTCCGCTTGTCTCCAGCACCGGCAACCTCCACCCAATTCGCCCGCCAACCTGAGCCTAGCGACACGGGGCGTGCACACGTGGACACAGGCGGATCCTGGACCGCCGACACTGGGACATTCCCTGACCTCAGACACGCCTACCGGCAGGTAGACGCATGAGTCATTGAGCAGGGCAATGATCGTCGCTGCCGCGCAACCACCTGATCGCCCCTCCCCCGCACTGCTCCCCAGGCGTGGGGGGAGGATCTTCGAGCCCCGACCCTTTCCCGGCCGGGGCTCGACTGCATTGCGGTCAGGCCATTTGCTACTCACTGGACGGCCAACCCGGGAAGATCACTGAGCCCCGTTTGGCCCGGGCCAAACCGCACCTCATTGAGACGATGAGCCCGTCATCCAGCGTCATCGAGTGACACCGAACAGACCGCATATGTCCAGATTCCAGGAATCACCGCAGGTCACAATGAGGCAAAGGATCTGGTTCGAGTCCCGTTACTCACCCTGCATGACTGAGGGCCTGACCTGCGCAAGCGG
>NZ_JBSFMM010000531.1:0-1663 GCF_053599555.1 Streptomyces sp. NPDC000941 | reverse complement strand
TGGGCCATGATGGTCAGCCTCGCCCGCACCTGGCAGCACCACGGCATCCACCCCGACGCCGTCATCGGCCACTCCCAAGGCGAAATCGCCGCCGCCCACATCGCCGGCGCCCTCACCCTCCAAGACGCCGCCCTCATCGTCGCCCGACGAGCCCGAATCCTCCGCACCCTGGCCGGCACCGGCACCATGGCCTCCCTCCCCACCACCGCACAGACCACCACCACCCTCATCACCGAACTCAACCTCACCGACGTCCACATCGCCGCCCACAACTCACCCACCACCACCGTCGTCTCCGGCAACCCCGACCAAATCCACACCCTCGTCACCACCTGCAACACCCACGACATCCGCGCCCGCACCATCGACGTCGACTACGCCTCCCACTGCCCCCACACCGACACCCTCCACCACGAACTCACCCAAGCCCTCAACCCCATCACCCCCCAACCCACCGACAACACCACCGCCTTCTACTCCACCCTCCACGCCACCCACATCACCGACACCACCACCCTCACCCCCGACTACTGGACCAACAACCTCCGCCACCCCGTCCTCTTCCACCAAACACTCACCCAACTCGCCCAAACAGGCCACACCCACTACATCGAAACCAGCCCCCACCCCGTCATCACCACCGCAATCCAAAACACCCTCGACACCACCAACCACCCCCACACCACCACCCACACCCTCCGCCGCAACACCCCCGACACCCACACCCTCACCCACAACCTCGCCACCACCCACACCCACGGCCACACCCCCACCTGGCCCACCACCAACACCACCACACACGACCACACCCCCAACACCACCAACGACCACACCACCAACACCACCCGCAGCCGCACCCCCAACACCACCCGCAGCCGCACCCCCAAACACGTCGACCTCCCCACCTACCCCTTCCAGCACCACCCCTACTGGCTCACCCCCACAACCACCCACACCCCCACCGACGCCACCGCACTCGGCCAACAACCCACCGGCCACCCCCTCATCACCACCGCCATCAACCTCCCCGACCACACCACCCTCTTCACCGGCCGACTCTCCCTCACCACCCACCCCTGGCTCGCCGACCACGCCATCCACGGCACCGTCATCCTCCCCGGCACCGCCCACCTCGACATCGCACTCCACGCCGCCCACCACATCGGCCACCACCACATCGACACCCTCACCCTCGAAACCCCCCTCACCCTCACCCCCGACACCACCCTCACCCTCCACACCACCCTCACCCCACCCGACACCAACGGCAACCGCACCCTCACCACCCACACCCACAACAACACCCACAACAACACCAACACCGCCAACAGCACCGGCAACAGCACCGGCAACAGCACCGGCAAGCACCTGGACCCGCCACGCCACAGCCACCCTCACCCCCACACCCCAACCCCCCACCACAACCCCAACCCCCCAACCCCCCACCACCTGGCCACCCACCAACACCCAACCAATCGACACCACCAACCTCTACAACCACCTCACCACCCTCGGCTACGACTACGGCCCCACCTTCCAAGGCCTCACCCACGCCTGGCACAACCCCACCACCAACACCATCTACGCCAACACCACCCTCCCACCCAACACCCCCACCACCGGCCACACCATCCACCCCGCACTCCTCGACACCGCACTCCAC
>NZ_JBSFMM010000530.1:0-1682 GCF_053599555.1 Streptomyces sp. NPDC000941 | reverse complement strand
AGAAGCTGTTGTCTTTCCGGGCTTGAGGACGGTGTTTTCGCTGGTCGGGCATAGGGTCGGTGATCCTGTGGGAGTGGTGGTCTGTCGTGTCGTCGCTGCTGTGGAGGCCTTGGATGCCGTCGGTTGTGGGGCTGCTGGAACAGCGCGAGCTCGTCGCTCGCCGTCGCGTGGACGAGCTGCGGGAGGAGGCCGACCGCATCCAGGCTGAACTGGCCGTGGCCGAGCGGGACTGGAAGGAATGGGCTATCGCTCGCTCGCGGGTGGGCGAGGTGCTTGCCCCGGCAGACGAGACCGAGCATGGCCACGACCAGGCCGACCGGACAGCACCGACCGCTGGCGGGCAGGCCGAGGAGGCATCGTCAACGCCGGAAGCGGCGAAGGTGAAGTCGCAGGTGCCGGTGTGGCGTGAAGGGCTTGCGTGGTCGGCGTTGTCGGTGGACTACCAGCGCATCCTCAAGGCGCTCGCGGACCGGGCCCGGCTCGGGCAGGGGTCGATGACCTGCCAGGAGATGGCCGCTTTGTTCGGCATGGACGTGGTTCCGGCGCGGGTGGAGGCGCTGAGGTCGAAGGCGAAACGCCTGGTCGCGCGCGGCTGGCTGGCCGAGCCGGCACCGGGCCGGTTCACGCTCAGGCAGGGCGTGAGCGGGCCAGGCGGCGGGTCATGAGCAGGGTCATCGACCAGTAGATCATTGCCTCGGCGCTGGTGGTTCGGCGTTCGAAGTCGCGCGCGAGGCGGCGGGTGCGCATCAGGTGGGCGAAGAGGCGCTCGACGATCCACCGCTTGGGCAGCACCACGAAGCCGCGCATGTCGTCGCTGCGTTTGACGATCGCCATGACCAGGGCGAGCGCGGCCAGGCAGTACTCGACGAGGCTGCCGGTGTAGCCGCCGTCGGCCCAGACCAGGGCCAGCAGGTGGTGGGCGGTGGCGACTTGGTGCAGCAGGACCCGGGCGGCGGCGCGGTCGCCGATATCCGCGCTGGTGACCATGATGCCCAGCAGCAGGCCGAGGGTGTCGACCACGACGTGCCGCTTGCGCCCGTTGATCTGTTTGCCACCGTCAAAGCCGCGGCTGTCGGCGCCGACGACGGCGTCCGCCCTGACCGACTGCGAGTCGATCACGCCGGCCGTCGGCTCCGCGTCCCGGCCCAGCCGCTCGCGGACCTGGCCGCGCAGCCGGTCATGGAACTCCTTGGCCAGGGCGTGGTCGCGCCAGCGGCGGAAGAAGGCATACACCCGGTCCCACGGCGGGAAGTCGGCCGGCATCGCCCGCCACTTGACGCCGTTGTCCACGAGATAGCGGATCGCGTCCAGCACCGCGCGGTGGCAGTATCCTTCCGGCCGGCCGCCCCGCCCGCGCATCCAGCCCGGCGTCGGCAGCAGCGGCCGGACCTCGGCCCACTCCGCGTCCGTCATGTCCGACGGGTACCGGCGCTGCCGCTCGGGCCGGTCAGCCGCGTTGCCGTACACGTGCGCGAGGCAATCACACGTTGGAGCGGCCGAGTTGGACTGCCTGGCCATCGACACGGAAGACTGCGGCACCGGGGCCTCCTGTTGCTCTATGGATTCGACACCCACGAGCTGTTCAGGAGGCCCCGTCTTCATGCTCTGGCCACTGCAGGATCACCCGACCGGGAATCCGCGTTCGACCGCCACCGCTCAAGATCGAAAAGACAACAGCTTCT
>NZ_JBSFMM010000529.1:0-1683 GCF_053599555.1 Streptomyces sp. NPDC000941 | reverse complement strand
CACGGTGTCGCGGTCGACTGGGCGGGGATCTTCCATGGCGCATCCCGGGTGGATCTGCCCACGTATGCCTTCCAGCGCAAGCGCTACTGGCTGGAAGCCCCCGCAGGCGCGAAGGGCGATGTGTCCGGCCTGGGGCTGAGTATCGCCGGGCATCCGTTGCTGGGTGCGGTGGCGGAGCTCCCGGATTCGGCGGGGATTGTGTTCACGGGGCGGCTGTCGTTGCGGTCGCATGGCTGGCTGGCCGATCACGCGGTGGGTGGCACGGTGTTGCTGCCCGGCACCGGGTTTGTGGAGCTGGCGGTGCGTGCGGGTGACGAGGTCGGCTGTGATGTGGTCGAGGAGTTGACCCTTGAGACCCCGCTCGTTCTTCCCGAGGGGAGCGGGGTGCAGCTGCGGCTGACCGTCGCAGAGCCGGACGATGCGGGCCGCCGTGCCTTCCGTGTCCACTCGCGGCTGGAGAACGAGGCATTCGATGAGGCGTGGACCTGCCACGCCACCGGTGTGCTGGCCCAGGGTGCGGCGCAGCACACGGGCGATCTGACCGAATGGCCGCCCAAGGGCGCTGAAGCGCTGGACATCGACTCGCTGTACGAGGACTTCGCCACCGCGGGGTATGGGTACGGGCCTGTCTTCCAGGGCCTGAGGGCGGCCTGGCGGCGCGGAGAGGAGATCTTCGCCGAGGTCGCACTCGCCGAAGAGCAGCAAGCCGAGGCCGCCCGTTTTGGCGTCCATCCCGCGCTGCTCGACGCGGCTCTGCACGGCGTCCGGCTCGGTACGTACTTCGGCGACGCCGACCAGGTCTGGCTGCCGTTCGCCTGGCGTGGAGTGACGCTGCGGGCGGCGGGTGCGACGGAGCTGCGGGTCGCACTGGCCCCGGTCGGCGTCGGCGCGGTGTCGGTGACCGTGGCCGACGGCACGGGCGCCGTGGTGGCGACGGCGGAATCGTTGGTGCTGCGCCCGGTCGACCCCAGTCAGCTCGCGGGCGCTCGGCGCAATGACTCGCTGTTCCGCATCGGGTGGCAAGCGCCGGCGGAGTCGGCGGTGGGCAGTCCTGAGCCGTCCGCCGCATGGGTGGTCATCGGTGCCCCCGAAGGACTCGCCGAACTTGGCCTCGCCGCGCCGGGAAGCGTTGCGTACGCGGACCTCGACGCGCTCGGTGCGGCGGTCGACGCGGGCGCTGTCGAGCTGCCGCCCGCGGTGCTGGTCCCGCTGCTCTCTCCGCCGGCAGATATTCCGTCGGCCGTGCGACAGAGTGTCCACCAAGCCCTGGAGCTGGTCCAGAAATGGCTGGCGGACGAGCGGTTCGCCGCGTCGCGGCTGGTCCTGGTGACGGGCGGTGCGGTCGCGACGGAGCCTGACGAGGGCGTACGCGACCTGGCGAAGGCCCCGGTGTGGGGTCTGCTGCGCTCGGCGCAGTCGGAGAACCCGGGCCGGTTCGTACTGCTGGACACCGACGGGAACACGGTGTCGCCCGAGACGCTGGCGGCCGCTGCCGCAGCGGACGAGCCGCAGGTGGCCGTGCGGGCGGGTCAGCTGCGGGTGCCGCGGCTGGAGCGGACGGTGGCACCTACGGCCGATGGGATTCCGTCGTTTGGTGGTGGGACGGTGTTGGTGACGGGTGGTACGGGGGTGTTGGGTGGTTTGGTGGCTCGGCATTTGGTGGTGGTGCATGGTGTGCGGCGT
>NZ_JBSFMM010000528.1:0-1693 GCF_053599555.1 Streptomyces sp. NPDC000941 | reverse complement strand
GGGACGGTGGTGGCCCAGGGGGTGTTGATGCGGCGGGCGGCGGTGACTTCGCGGCGGAAGCGGGCGCGGAATTGGGGGTCGTGGGCGTATTCGGTTTGGATGACTTTGAGGGCGACCAGGGCGCCTCCGGTGGAGCGTGCGAGGTAGACGATGCCCATGCCGCCGGCGCCGAGTCTGCCCAGCAGCCGGTAGCCCCCGATCCGCGCCGGATCCCCCGAACGCAGTGGTTGCACGGCTAGCCGCCCTCGTACGGGGCGTCGCCCAGGAAGCGGAAGCGGCCCCCTTGGACCCGGTACAGAAAGAGCGTCCCCTTGGTGTGCTCGAAGGAGCGGTCCTCGGCGCTGAACGTGAACTTCTTGGTGATGCCCTGATAGTCCGTCTTCAGCACGCGCGCCAGCACCGAGGCCCGGTCCGCCGTGTGCCCGCCCGCCGCCTGGATGCTCCGGGCCAGCAGCCGCCCCGCGTCGTAGGCCTCGGCCGCGTACCGCTCCGGTGCGGCCTTGAACCGGCGCCGGTAGGCAGTGGTGAAACCGGCCGCGGACGGTTTGGCGGCCGGGTCGACGAACGTGGCCGTGCACGTCCACCCCTCCGCCGCCTGCCCGGCCCGCGCCACGAAGCGCGGGTCGACGACCGGCTCGGTGGCGTACCGGGGTCCGCGGAAGCCCGCCGCGTCCAGCTCCCGGGCGACCTTCGCCGCCGACTCCCAGAAGCCCGCGAAGACCACCGCTGCCACCTTCTCGTCCATGAGGTACGACACGGCCGGGCCGAAGTCGTCGGTTCCCGCGCGGACGACCTTGGGGACGATCTCGTACCGGGCCGACTGCATCAGACGGGCGAACGTCAGGGCGAACCGCTGGCTGTAGTCGTCGCCCTTCCGGTCCTCGATCAGCCCGATCCGCCGACTGCGCAGGCTCTGCCGGAGCCGGAGGCCGAGGGGGTACCCCTGCCAGATGTACTCCGGCCGGGCCAACAGGGCCGACCGGTAGGTCACGGCCGGCGGGAACGCCCTCACGGACACCGCCAGCATCGGCAGCTTCGCCTCGTCGTAGACCGCGACGGCGGTCTCGGCGGTCTCGTCGGTGGTCGGGCCGATCACCGCAAGCACCGAGCGGTCGGCGGTCAGCTGCTTCGCGACGGCCTTCGCCGTATCCGGCAGGCCACCGTCGTCGAACACCTTCAGGACCAGTTCGAAGGCTCTGTCCTTGCGGGCGTTGAACTCCTCGACCGCCAACTGGGCGCCCCTGGCCTGGGCCCGGCCCGCCGCGGCGGCGCCGCCCGACAAATCCGCGTGCAGCGCCACGGTACGGCGGGGCAGCCCGGGCACCTGCGCGCTCCCCTTGCCGTCCCGGCCCCAGGCCGCCCATGCCGCGAGGCCACCGCCCGCGAGCACCACGGCCCCGGAGGCCGCCAGCAACCGCCGGCGGCCGGGCCGGGCCGGCGCATCTCCCGGATCCCCCGCCGGGTCGGCCTCGGTCGCCTCGATGCCGGGCAGGCCGACCAGCTCCGCCGACCGCTCCGCGATGAGTTGGACGATCGGCTCCGGCAGCCAGCCGTCACCCTCCGGCGGGGCGTCCCGGGCCAACTCCTGCCCCAGCTCCGCGGCGGTCGGGCGGCGCTCGGGGTTCTTGTCGAGGCAGGCTTCGATGAGCGGGCGCAGCCGATCGGGCACCCCGGTCAGATCAGCCGTGTCGTG
>NZ_JBSFMM010000527.1:0-1744 GCF_053599555.1 Streptomyces sp. NPDC000941 | reverse complement strand
CTCGTACTCCCCCGGCGCCCGCGACGCCGATCCCTGTCGCCCCCCAGGTCGTCAGGTCCCACTCCTGCTGTTGAATGGCCCAACAGCTCCCCACGCGGGGTGGTTCTGCTCGGTGTACCGGACGGCTGGAGGCGCGAAATGGCAGGAACCCGACGGCGCGGTGTGGGGCGCTCGAGGCCCACGCTCGAAGAGGTCGCGGCCCGCGCGGGGGTGGGCCGCGGCACCGTGTCCCGGGTGATCAACGGCTCGCCGAGGGTCAGCGACCGCACCCGTACGGCGGTCGAGCAGGCGGTCGCCGAGCTCGGGTACGTGCCCAACCGGGTGGCCCGCGCGCTGGCCGCCAACCGCGCCGACGCGGTCGCCCTGGTGATCCCCGAGCCCGAGACCCGGCTCTTCGCCGAGCCCTACTTCTCGGACATCATCCGCGGCGTCGGCGCCGAGCTCGCCGAGGCCGATCTCCAGCTGCTGCTGACCCTCCTGCGCACCCCCAAGGAGCGCCAGCGCTTCGCCGAGTACCTTTCGGCGCACCGGGTGGACGGGGTGCTGCTGGTCTCCGTGCACGCGGACGACCCGCTGCCCGACCTGCTGGAGCGCATAGAGATGCCCGCGGTGCTCAGCGGCCGCCGCTCCGCCCATGAATCGGTCCCGTACGTCGACTGCGACAACACGGGCGGCGCCCAGTCCGCGGTCGAGCACCTGATCGGGCGCGGGCGCGCCACGGTCGCCACGATCACCGGGCCGCTGGACATGTACGTGGCACAGTGCCGCCTCGACGGCTATCGCGCGGCGATCCAGGCGGCGGGTCAGGAAGTGGACCCGGCGCTGATCGTGGCCGCCGACTTCACCGAGGAGGGCGGCCGCCGGGCGATGCGCGAGCTGCTGGAGCGCCGCCCGGAGCTCGACGCCGTCTTCGCGGCCTCCGACGTGATGGCCGCCGGCGCCCGCCAGGTACTGCGCGAACAGGGCCTCCGGGTGCCGGACGACGTGGCCCTCGTCGGCTTCGAGGACTCGGCCGTCGCCCGCCATATGGACCCGCCGCTGACCAGCGTCCGGCAGACCACGGAGGAGATGGGGCGGGCCATGGTTCGGGTGCTGCTGGAGGAGATCGAGTCCCAGGGGGAGCGCACGTCGAAGCGGCCGCAGCTGGTGCTGCCGACTGAGCTGGTGCGGCGGGGGTCGTCGTAGCTGCGGTCGCTGACCGCATATGGGGCGACTGCGCTTCGCCTGCGCCTGTGCGCCGTCTCGCGGCATTCGGTTCGGGCGGGTGCGGGTTTCGTCTCGGACCCTCCGGGGCCAAAGCGCCGGCAGGAGGAGGGAAGGGGGGCGGCTGGCCCGTTGTCCTGCTTCCTCGGTCCGACGGGTGGTTGAGCTTACGACTGGCTCCGCTGCGCTCCGCCGCAGCTGCTGCCGCGCGGTGGCCGGCCGGTCGGTCCAGCGGTGCGCTGCGTCGGGGCGCGTGAGCGTGACGTACGGGTCGGCGATCGCTGGTCGGCATGGTCCGGACGCCGCGTGCGGGCGTCGTCTCGCGCCTTCGGCGCACAGCGGCCGGCAGCGGGAACGGGGAGGGGGCGCCGAGGCATCGTCGCCGTCCGGCCCGACGGGCTCTCATCGGTCGGCGGGCGGTGGGGCGGTGGGTGGTCGTCCGGAGCGGTGGGGGCTGGTCCGGTCGGGGGCTCTCCACCCGCCTGCTCTTAAAAAGATGCTTGCTCTGTATCAAGTACCGCATCAAGTGGTTTTCTGAGAG
>NZ_JBSFMM010000526.1:0-1789 GCF_053599555.1 Streptomyces sp. NPDC000941 | reverse complement strand
CCACCTGGGACCTGCACATCCCGCCCGCCGGCCAGACTGACGCTGCGCTGTGCGTGCGGCGGGTGGATATCACCGGTATGGCCGACGACGGTCTCGACGAGGTCATCGCAGCGCAGGCGGACTCCGCACGGGAGCGGTTGTCACCCGCTTCGGGGGTGATGGTTCAGGCGGTGTGGTTCGATGCCGGACCGAAGGTGTCGGGGCGGCTGCTGGTCGTGGCGCATCACCTGGTGGTCGACGGAGTGTCATGGCGGATCCTGCTCCCCGACCTCCAGACCGCCTGGCAAGCAGCCACCACCAGCACACCCTGCACACTCCAGCCGGTCGGCACGTCCTTCCGGCAGTGGGCCGCGGGCCTGACCCAAGCAGCCCAGAACAAACAATGGACGCAGGAACTGCCCTGGTGGCAGAACCTGGCAAGCGCCGCGGACCCGCTGATGGGTGCGCGTGCGCTGGATCCCGCCCGTGACACCGCGGCCAGTGCGCGGCGGTTGACGGTGACGCTGGCTGCCGAGCACACCCAGCCCCTGCTGACCGACCTGCCCGCCCTCTTCCACGCCGGCATCAACGACGTCCTCCTCACCGCCCTCACCCTCGCGGTCATGCGCTGGCGTGCTGCCCGCGGCCGGCACACCGGACAAGGACTGCTGGTGGACCTGGAATCCCACGGCCGTCACGAGAGTGTGGTGGAGGGGGCGGGGTTGTCGGGGACGGTGGGCTGGTTCACCTCCCACCACCCCGTCCACCTGGACCCCGGCATCTTCAACCAGGCCCAGGCCTGGGCCGGCGGAGCCGACCTCGGCCGCGTCCTCAAACGCATCAAAGAACAACTCCGCGCCACCCCCAACGACGGCATCGGCTACGGGCTCCTGCGCTACCTCAACCCCGCCACCAGCCCCGGCCTCGCCGATCTCCCCGTCCCGCAGATCGGGTTCAACTACCTCGGCCGCCTCCCCATCGGCCACGGCGCCGACTGGGCACCAGCAGCCCACTCCACTGCCGCAGGCTCCGGACCCGACCCCGACATGCCCCTCACCCACACCCTCACCATCAACACCCTCACCCAGGACACCCCCCACGGCCCCACCCTCACCACCACCCTCACCTGGCCGAACACCCTCCTCACCCAGGCAGATGCAAAGGACCTGGCCGACGGCTACCACCAAGCCCTCACCGCCCTCGCACGCCACACCACCCTCCCCGACACCGGCGGACGCACCCCCTCAGACCTCCCCCTCCTCCACCTCACCCAAGCCGACATCGACCACCTGGAGACCACCTATCCCCACACCACCGACATCTGGCCCCTCGCACCCCTCCAAGAAGGCCTCCTCTTCCACGCCCTCTACGACACCCACGGCCACGACGTCTACACCTCCCAGCAAACCTTCCGCATCACCGGCCCCCTCAACATCCCCACCCTCAAAACCGCCCTCACCACCCTCCTCACCCGCCACCCCAACCTCCGCGCCGGCTTCCACCACCAAAACCTCACCCACCCCATCCAAATCATCCCCACCACCACCGAACTCCCCTGGCAAGAACTCAACTGGACCCACCTCCACCCCGACACACAGGAAACCTCCTTCACAGCCTGGCTGGAAGAAGACCACAACCACCGGTTCAACCTCGACCAGCCACCACTGATCCGCTTCACCCTCATCCACCTCGCCCCACACCACTACCGCCTGGTATTCACCAACCACCACATCCTCCTCGACGGCTGGTCCCTCCCCGTCCTCATGCGGGAACTGTTCACCCTCTACGCCCACCAAGGCAACGAAACCGC
>NZ_JBSFMM010000525.1:0-1802 GCF_053599555.1 Streptomyces sp. NPDC000941 | reverse complement strand
CGGCACGGGCCCCGACGACCTGCGGGCCGAGGCGAGCCCCCGGGCCGCCGCCCCGCTCGCCCCCGGCCAGGTGCGGATCGCCGTCCGCGCCGCCGGCCTCAACTTCCGGGACGCGCTGATCACCCTCGGCATGTACCCGGACGCCGCCGCGACCATCGGCAGCGAGGGCGCCGGCATCGTCACCGAGGTCGCCGGCGGAGTCACCGGGCTGGCCGCCGGCGACCGCGTGATGGGCCTGTTCGACGACGCCTTCGGCCCGCTGGCGGTGGCCGACGCCCGCATGGTCGCACCCGTGCCGGACGGCTGGGGCTTCCGGGAGGCCGCCGCCGCGCCGGTGGCGTTCCTCACCGCCTGGTACGCGCTGGTGGAGCTGGGCGGGCTGCGCTCCGGCGAGACTGTCCTGATCCACGGCGCCGCCGGCGGCGTCGGCATGGCCGCCGTGCAGGTCGCCCGCCACCTCGGCGCCGAGGTCTACGCCACCGCCAGCCCGGCCAAGCACGGCGTGCTTCAGGCCATGGGCATCGACGCCGACCACCGCGCCTCCTCGCGCGACCTCCACTTCGAGAACGCCTTCCCTCGCATGGACGTCGTCCTCAACAGCCTCGCCGGCGACTTCACCGACGCCTCGCTCCGGCTCCTCCACGACGGCGGCCGGTTCGTCGAGATGGGCAAGACCGACCTCCGCGACCCCGAGCAGGTCGCGCGGGGGCACGCGGGCGCCGCGTACCGGGCGTTCGACCTGATCGCGGACGCGGGCCCCGAGCGCATGGGGCGGCTGCTGGCCGCGCTGGGCGAGCGGTTCGCCTCGGGGGCATTCACGCCGCTGCCCGTCACCGCCTGGCGGCTCGGCCAGGCCCGGCAGGCGCTGCGGCACCTCGCGCAGGCCCGCCACACCGGGAAGCTCGTGCTGGACGTGGAGAAGGCCGCGCCCCCGCTCGACCCGGCCGGCACCGTGCTGCTGACCGGCGGCACCGGCACCCTCGGCGGCCTGATCGCCGAGCACCTGGTGCGCGCCCACGGCGTGCGGCACCTGCTGCTGCTCAGCCGACGCGGCCCCGACGCCCCCGGCGCGGCGGAACTGACCGACCGGCTGGCCTCGCTGGGCGCGGAGGTGCGGCTTGTCGCGGCGGACGCGGGGGACGCCGCCGCCGTACGGGAGGCCGTCGCGGGCGTCGACCCGGCGCACCCGCTGACCGGCGTGGTCCACGCGGCGGGCGTCACCGCCGACGCGATGCTGCCCGCCCAGGACGCCGAACGCCTCGCCGAGGTGTGGTCGGCCAAGGCGGCGGCAGCGGCCCACCTGCACGCCGCGACCGCCGGGATGCCGCTGGGCATGTTCGTGCTGTTCTCGTCCTTCGCCTCGACCCTCGGCACCCCGGGGCAGGCCAACTACGCCGCCGCCAACGCGTTCTGCGACGCCCTGGTGGAGCGGCGGCACGCCGAGGGCCTGCCGGGCGTCTCGGTGAGCTGGGGCCTGTGGGTCGCCGCGAGCGGGCTCACCGGCGGGCTGACCGAGGCGGACGTGGCTCGCATCGCGCGGCAGGGCATCGTGCCCACCAGCACCGAGGAGGGCGGCGAGCTGTTCGACGCGGCCCTGAAGCACGGGCGGCCCGCGCTGCTCGCGCTGAACCTCGACCCGCGCGCCCTGGCCGCGCAGCCGCCGGCGGCCCTGCCCGCACCGCTGCGGGGGCTGGCGTCCGCCGCCCGCTCGGCGCGCGGGGCGGGGGGGGCGCCGGCCGCCGGGGGGGGGGGCGGGGGCGGGGCCCCCCCCGGCGGCGCGGGGTTAGGTTGTTGCGAACTCA
>NZ_JBSFMM010000524.1:0-1805 GCF_053599555.1 Streptomyces sp. NPDC000941 | reverse complement strand
GGGTCCCGGCGGCGGCCTGCTCGCGCAGCACGCCGAGGTCGAACCTGGCGGGCACCAGCACGGCGTCGCCGGTCGCGAGCGCCGCGTCGAACAGCGCGAGACCCTGCTCCGGCGGCATCGCCGCGGTGCCCGAGCGCGCCATCCGCGCCAGGTCGGCGGTGGCCAGGTGCTCCGTCATGCCCGCCCCGCCGCCCCACAGGCCCCAGGCCAGCGAGGCGGCGCGGGTGCCGTCGCCGCGGACGCGCTCGGCCAGGGCGTTGAGGAACGCGTTCGCCGCGCCGTAGTTGCCCTGCCCGCCGTTGCCCAGTACGGAGGCGGCGGAGGAGAAGAGGACGAAGGAGGCGAGGCCGGCGTCCCGCGTCAGCCGGTGCAGGTGCCAGGCGGCGTCCACCTTCGGCGCGAGCACGGCCTCCAGCTGCCCGGGCGTGAGGGAGGTGACGAGGCCGTCGTCGAGGACGCCCGCCGTGTGGACGACGGAGGTCAGCGGATGGGCGCCGGGGATGGCGTCGAGCAGCGCGGCCAGGGCCTCGGGGTCGGTGATGTCGCAGGACGCGACGCGCACCTCGGCGCCCAGCTCGGCCAGTTCGGCGGCGAACGCCTCGATGCCGTCGGCGGCCGGGCCGCTCCGGCTGACCAGCAGCAGGTGGCGGGCGCCGTGTGCCTCGGCGAGGTGGCGGGCGACCAGCCGCCCGAGGGAGCCGGTGCCGCCGGTGACGAGGACCGTGCCCTCGGGGTCGAGCGGGGGCGGCGGCGTCTGCTCGGGGAGAGGGGCTCGGACGAGGCGGGGCGCGTACGCCTGCCCCTCGCGCAGCGCGAGGTGCGGCTCGGCGGCGGTGATGGCGGCGGGCAGTGCGGCGCGGGAGGCGGGGGTGTCGTCGGTGTCGACCAGGACGATGCGGTCGGGGTGTTCGGCCTGGGCGGCGCGCAGCAGGCCCCAGACCGCGGCGCCCGCCAGCCCGGGCGGCGCGTCGCCGGGGCCTGTCGCGACAGCGCCGGTGGTGAGGACGGCGAGGCGGGCGTCGGCGTCGTCCGACAGCACCTCGCGCAGCGGCGCGAGAACGCCGTGCGCGGCGGCGCGGACCCGTGCGGGCGGCTCGGCGTCCCCCTCGGTGGTGTCGGTGGTGTCGGTGGTGCCGACGCTCAGCAGGATCAGACCGCCGGTCGCGCCGGGGTGGCGCGTCAGGCGCATCGCGGTGGGAAGTTCGCCGGTCAGGAGCACGTCGGCGCCGGCCTCGGGCGGCGCGGCGGGAAGCGCGAACGGCTCCCACTCCAGCCGGTACAGCGGCAGCGGCCCGCCGGGCGTGGCCGTCGCCGACCGCCACCGCTCGGCCGGGACGGTCCGCAGCGTCAGGCTCTCGATCGTGGCGACCTCGGCGCCCGCCTCGTCGGACAGCCGCAGCGTCACGCTGTCCGTGCCGGTCGGCGTGGTCCGCACACGCAGCCGGGACGCGCCGCCCGCCACGACCCGCAGCCCGCCGAAGGAGAACGGCAACCGGACCGTGCCGGGCGCGCCGCCCGCCTGGTCCTCGCCCGTGAACAGCTCGCCGATCGGGTGCAGCGCCGCGTCCAGCAGCGCGGGGTGGAGCGAGTACCGGGCGGCGTCGCCGCGCTCGCCGGGGCCGAGCGCCACCTCGGCGTACATCTCCTCGCCCAGCCGCCAGGCGGCGCGCAGCCCGGTGAACGCCGGGCCGTAGCGGTAGCCTTCGCCTGCCAGGCGCTCGTACAGCGCGTCGACGTCGACCGCGACCGCGCCGGGCGGCGGCCACGCGGCCGGGTCCGGGGCCGGGTCCGGGCTGGGAGCGGTG
>NZ_JBSFMM010000523.1:0-1809 GCF_053599555.1 Streptomyces sp. NPDC000941 | reverse complement strand
CGGCGATCACCTGCTCGGGCGCGATGCCCACCTCCGCGGCGACCGCCTCGGCGACGGTCGCGTTGTCGCCGGTCAGCAGGAAGGGGGTGAGACCGAGGGCGCGCAGCCGCCTGATCGCTTCCGGGCTGGTGTCCTTGACGGCGTCCGCCACCTCCAGGACCGCGCGGGCCTCGCCGTCCCAGGCGACCGCGATGGCCGTACGCCCGGTCGCCTCGGCCGCGGCCTTGGCGCGCTCCAGCTCGGCGGGCAGGGAGATGGCCCATTCGGCCAGCAGCTTCTCGCGGCCGACCAGGACCGCGTGCCCCTCGACGACGCCCTGGACGCCGAGGCCGGGGACGTTGGCGAAATCCTCGGGGGTGGGCAGGGCGCCCACCCGGGCGCTTGCGCCGGCGGCGACGGCCTGGGCGATGGGGTGCTCCGAGGAGTGTTCCAGGGCGCCCGCGAGCCGCAGGGCGTCGGTGTCGCTCGTGCCCGTCGCGGTGTGCACGGCGAGCAGGGTCATCCGGCCGGTGGTGACGGTGCCGGTCTTGTCCAGGACGATGGTGTCGACCTTGCGCGTGGTCTCCAGGACCTCGGGACCCTTGATCAGGATGCCCAGCTGGGCGCCGCGGCCGGTGCCGACCATGAGCGCGGTCGGGGTGGCCAGGCCCAGGGCGCAGGGGCAGGCGATGATGAGGACGGCGACGGCGGCGGTGAACGCGGCGGTCAGCCCCGCGCCGTTGCCGAGCCAGAAGCCCAGGGTGCCGAGCGCGAGCGCGATGACGACCGGGACGAAGACGGCGGAGATCTTGTCGGCGAGCCGCTGGGCGGCGGCCTTGCCGTTCTGCGCGTCCTCCACCAGCTTGGCCATACGGGCGAGCTGGGTGTCGGCGCCGACCCGGGTGGCCTCGACGACCAGGCGGCCTCCGGCGTTGAGCGTGGCGCCGGTGACGCTGTCGCCCTCGCCGACCTCGACGGGGACCGACTCCCCGGTGAGCATGGAGGCGTCGACCGCGGACGAGCCCTCGACGACCGTACCGTCGGTGGCGATCTTCTCCCCGGGCCGGACCAGGAACCGGTCGCCGGCCCTGAGCTCGCCGACCGGGATGAGCTCTTCGCGGCCGCCGCGTAGAACGGTGACCTCCTTGGCCCCCAGCTCCATGAGCGCCTTGAGCGCCGCGCCCGCCTTACGCTTCGACCGCGCCTCGAAGTAGCGTCCGGCCAGGATGAAGGCGGTGACGCCGGCCGCGGCCTCCAGATAGATGTTCCCGGCCCCGTCGGAGCGGGCGATGGTGAGCTCGAAAGGGTGGGTCATACCGGGCGTACCGGCCGTGCCGAAGAACAGGGCCCACACCGACCACAGGAACGCCGCGGCCGTGCCGACGGATATCAGGGTGTCCATGGTGGCGGCGCCGTGCCGGGCGTTGGTCCAGGCCGCCTTGTGGAAGGGCCAGGCGGCGTAGGTCACCACGGGGGCCGCCAGCGTCAGGGACAGCCACTGCCAGTAGTCGAACTGGAGGGCCGGGGCCATCGCCATCGCGATCACAGGGACGGCGAGCACGACCGCGGTGGTCAACCGCTCACGCAGCGGCCGCAGTTCATCGAGCGAAGCCTCATCCGTGTCCTCGCCGGGCGCCGAACCGGTGCGCACGGGGCCGCGCTCGGGTTCCCGCGCGGTGTAGCCGGTGGCCTCGACGGTGGCGATCAGATCCTCGACGGCGATGTCGTCCCGGAAGGAGACCTTCGCCTTCTCGGTGGCGTAGTTGACGGTGGCCTCGACCCCGTCCATGCGGTTGAGCTTCTTCTCGATCCGGGCCGCGCACGAGGCGC
>NZ_JBSFMM010000522.1:0-1815 GCF_053599555.1 Streptomyces sp. NPDC000941 | reverse complement strand
CCCAACGGGCAGGCGGGCGTATCCGGATTTCTTCTTCCGGGCGCAGGGGCTGGTGGTGGAGATCGAGCCCCGCGCAGGCCGCCGCCCTGGCGGAGCACGTGGCCGCGCACCCGGACGTGCCGGTCGAGGACCTCGGCTGGTCGCTGGCGGCCGGCCGCGCGGCGCTCGACCACCGGGCGGTGGTACTGGGCGCGGACCGCGCGGAGCTGTGCGCCCGCCTCGCCGAGCTGGCGGACGGCGACGCGGGACACCCCGACGTGGTGCGGGCGGCCGGCCCGGCGCGCCTGGGCGGCAGCGCCTTCCTCTTCACCGGGCAGGGCAGCCAGCGCCCCGGCATGGGCGCGGAACTGTACGCCGCGTACCCGGCGTTCGCCGCCGCCTTCGACGCGGCGTGCGCGGCGCTCGACCCGCACCTGCGCCTCGCCCGCCCGCTGCGCGAGCTGGTGTTCGCGGCCGGCGCCGCCGGTGCGGCGGACGAGCTGCACCGCACGGACGCGACCCAGGCCGCGCTGTTCGCCGTCGAGGTCGCCCTCTACCGGCTGGTGGAGTCCTTCGGCGTGGCCCCCGGCTACCTCGCGGGCCACTCCGTCGGCGAGATCGCCGCGGCACAGGTCGCGGGCGTGATGTCGCTGACGGACGCCGCCCGCCTGGTCGCCGCCCGGGGACGGCTGATGGCGGCGCTGCCGGCCGGCGGCGCGATGGCGGCCGTGGAGGCGCCGGAGGCGGAGGTCGCGCCGCTGCTGGCCGGGCGTGAGGACCGGGTGGCCATCGCGGCCGTCAACGCGCCGGAGTCGGTCGTCGTCTCGGGCGACGAGGACGCGGTCGAGGAGGTCGTCCGCACGCTGCGGGAGCGCGGGCGCCGCACCAAGCGGCTGAAGGTCAGCCACGCGTTCCACTCGCCGCGCATCGACCCGATGCTGGCGGAGTTCCGGCGGGTCGCGGCCTCGCTGACGTACGCCCCGCCGCGCATCGCCGTCGTCTCCAACGTCACCGGCGCCCTCGCCGGCGCCGAGCAGCTGTGCGAGCCCGACTACTGGGTGCGGCACGCCCGGCAGCCCGTCCGCTTCCGCGACGGCATCGCGGCGCTGCGCGCCGAGGGCGTCACCCGCTTCCTGGAGCTGGGCCCGGACGCCGTGCTGACGGCGATGGCGCGGGACTGCCTGGGGGACGGCGCGGCCGAGACGGTCCTGGCCACGGCGCTGCGTGGCGGCCGGGACGAGACCCGCACGCTGCTGACGGCCCTGGCCCTGCTCCACGTGGACGGCGAGGGCGTCGACTTCACCGCCGCGTTCCCGCCCGGCGCCTCGGCCACCGAGCTGCCCACGTACCGCTTCGACCGCCGCCGCTACTGGCGTGACGCCCCGCAGCCGGAGGCGGATGTCCGCGCGGCGGGCCTTGAGGAGAGCGACCACCCGCTGCTGCGGGCCGCGCTGGAACCGGCGGACGGCGGGCTGCTGCTGACGGGGCGGCTGTCGCTGGCCGGGCAGCCGTGGCTGGCCGACCACGCCATCGTGGACGCCGTGCCGCTGCCCGGCACCCTCTTCGTGGAGCTGGCGCTGCGCGCCGGGGAACGGGCGGGCTGCGCGGGCATTGAGGACCTGACGCTGGAGACGCCGCTGCTGATGCCGCCGACCGGGGCGGTCGACGTGCAGGTCGCGATGGGCGCGGCCGAGCCGTCGGGGCGGCGCGCCCTCACGGTCTACTCACGTCCCGCCGAGGACGCGGACGGGGCGGACGCCGGCTCCGGCGTCCCGCCGTCCGCCCCGTGGCGGCGGCACGCGACCGCGACGCTCGCCACCGCTCCCAGCCCGGACC
>NZ_JBSFMM010000521.1:0-1865 GCF_053599555.1 Streptomyces sp. NPDC000941 | reverse complement strand
GCCGGGTGTCGACGGATCCGCCGGAGGTGGGGCTGTTGTTTGACGCGCAAGCGGTGGTGGTGGGTCCGTCCGGGCGGGTGGTGGCGGACGCGCTGCGGCCGTTCGTGGAGTCGTCGTCGGTGGCGCACGCGTTGCTGGACCCGGCGGTGCGGGATGAGTACGGGGCGCTTGGCCCCGAGTCCGAGGGTTTCGGCGGGGTCGCGGCCCGAGGTGCGCCTGGGGTTTCCGGCGCGAACGGTGCCGGATTGTGGGCATTGGCGCCGAAGCTGGTGATGTCCATGCGGGGGGGCTGCATTTCGCGGTTCACCGCGCCGGTTGATCCGCAGACGGCCACACCACCCGTTCCGCTCGCCGTGCGGATTGCCGTGTCTCCGGCGGAGCGGCTGTTGGAGGCTCTGCACGGGCGGGACCTGCGGTTTCGGCGCGGCCGGTTTGACGTGGACGTGGTGGCCCGTCATGTGCTGGGTCTGCCGGAGGGCGCGCCGGTGGATCAGGCGGTGCGTGCGGAGTTGTTCGGGTTGGTGCGGGCCGCCAAGGCGGACGGGCGTGCGGGGAGTCTGGCGGCGCTGGGGGCGTTCCATCTGGAGAAGCTGGGGGCGGCCGGGTCGGCCCAGAGCGGCCACTTCATGCGGGGGGGACACCGGGTTCCGGGTCTGAACTGGCTGGGGCCGGACGCCCTGACGCTGGACACGGACTGGAGCGATGTCCTTACGCCGCAGGCGGACGGTTCCCTGGCGAGCGGTGGCCCCGGGGGGATGACGCCGTGGCCGAAGAGGAAGTGGCCGTACGTCGTCGGGGCCGACTGGCGCGAGGACAAGAAGAAGGTGGTGGTGCGGCTGCCGGACGGTTCGACGCGGGACGCGGACATCGAGGAGTTCGTGGAGCTGGTGGCGGCGGATGTGGCGCGGGCGAAGCTGCCGCCGGGCACCCCGATCGTGGTGGCCGTTCCCTTCCTGGGCCGGTATGGGCCGTTGTTGCAGGAGCTGGCGGAACGTACGGGTCTGGTGGTGTGGCCGCACAGCGGTGAGGCGAGGGTCCGCCCGCTGCCCGGCGGGAAGGGCAGTATCGCCACGGTTGTTGGGCGGCCGGGGGTTCCCAAGGGTGCCTGGGTTCCGCTCCGGCCGGGCCAGGGGCCGGTGTTCGATGAGAGCGTGCCCGACTGGTACCGCGACGTGGTGATGTTCCCGATCGTCAGTGAGATGACCGGGGGGCGGATGGGCGACGCCTCGTTCGAACCCGCCGAGTACGCGCGAAACTTCGAGGAGGGCGACCGCCGCCTCGACCAGATGACGACGTACGTCGACTACAGATTCCACTTGAAGACCATTTCGCCGGAGCAGGATTTGCCGCGTCCGGGTCCCGAGGGCAGTCCGTTCCCCGAGAGCAGCGCGTACCGCATCAGCCTGCATGGCGTGCCGGGCTACATGGTGCTGTCGGTGTGGAGCGGGGACCGCGTGTACAACCGCTTCATCGATGAGAGTGAGGCGGTGGCCTGGGTGAAGTGGCTGGTGTCCCGGCTGCCCTGGAACCGCTGGATCGACTTCGCCTGCTGCTCCCTCGCGTCCCCCAAGGACAGCGACACGCCGGGTCCTCCCGCCCACGGAACCCTCTTCGACCGCAAGGTGTTCGTGGCCGATCCGCTGCGGGAGCTGTCTCTGGGGCAGCACATGGTGAACGGGGCGCGGCGCTGGGCGCGTGTCTCCTACGGCCAGCAGATGGAGACAAAGCTGTCGGCGAACGGCAAGTACGTGCGGACCCTGTTCGCCGATGCCCAGGGGCGGGCCCGGGATTGGGAGCTGCCGCGGCCGGATCCGGAGGGCGCGGAGCTGGACCGGCTTGCGGTGGTGGCCAGGCTGCACTCGGGG
>NZ_JBSFMM010000520.1:0-1910 GCF_053599555.1 Streptomyces sp. NPDC000941 | reverse complement strand
CGCGCTGCACACGCTCGCGGCCTCCAGCGGGGGAGCGGTGGAGGAGGTGCGGCTGCCGTTCAACTTCGCCGGGGTGGGGCTGTACGCCACGGGTGCCACTGCGTTGCGGGTGCGTTTGGCGCCCGCGGGCGACGGCAGTGACACGGTCTCCCTGAATCTGAGCGACCCCGTCGGCACCACCATTGCCCGTATCGACGCCCTCACGCTGCGCACGATGTCCGCCGAGCAACTTCGCGGAGCGGGTGACACTGTCAACGATGCGCTTCACCAGTTGAGTTGGCAGAGTGTGCGCCTCGACGCCGGCGCTGAGGCGCCGCGCTGGGCGACGCTGGGAGCCGCGCTGCCCGTTCTCTCAGACCTCCCCGCATACGAGGACATCGCAGCCCTCGTCACCTCGGCGGACGCCGACGAGGAGCTTCCGCACGCCGTCCTCGTCCCCTGCCTCACCAGCCCGGCCGACGGCGAGGACCCGGCCGTGGCCGTGCACACCGCCACGGCTCGCCTCCTTGCCCTGCTCCAGGCGTGGCGCGCGGACGACCGTCTCGCCGGCGTCCGGCTGGTCGTCGTGACGTCGGGGGCGGTCGTCGCACAGCCCGGTGACGTCGTGCACGACCCGGCCGCGTCGGCGCTGTGGGGCTTCGTACGCGCGGCCCAGGCGGAGGCTCCGGACACCGTCATGCTCGTGGACCTGGACGCCGCGACGACGGCCGAGGGTCTGACGACGGCGCTCTGGGGCCTGCTGGCCTCCGACGAGGCGCAGGCCGCGGTCCGGGGCGACGAGGTGTTCGTCGCCCGCATCACGCCCGCCGCCGACGGCACCGGACTCGTCGTACCCGGGTCCGGGGACTCGTGGCGCATCGACGTCACCGCCAAGGGCACGCTGGAGAACCTCGCTCTCGTACCGAACCCCGGCGCGGACCGCCCCCTCGCTCCCGGCGAGGTACGGGTCGCGGTGCGCGCCGCGGGCCTCAACTTCCGTGACGTCCTCATCGCGCTCGGGATGTACCCGGGTGAGGCGCCGATCGGCAGCGAGGGCGCCGGTGTGGTCCTGGAAGTGGGGTCGGAGGTGGCGGACGCCACCGGACTCCGGCCGGGGGACCGGGTGATGGGGCTCCTCACCGAGGGTGTGGGTCCGGCGTCCGTCACCGACCAGCGCTACCTCGCACGGATACCGCAGGGCTGGACGTTCGCCCAGGCCGCCGCGGTGCCCATCGTGTTCCTCACCGCCTACTACGGCCTGTTCGACCTCGGCGGCCTCAAGGCCGGTGAAGCAGTTCTCGTGCACGCGGCCACCGGCGGCGTGGGCATGGCCGCGGTCCAACTCGCTCGGCACGCGGACGCGGAGGTGTTCGGCACGGCCAGCCCCGGCAAGTGGGACACGCTGCGCGGCCAGGGCCTGGACGACGACCACATCGCCAACTCCCGCACCCTCGACTTCGAGCAGACCTTCGCGCAGCGCACCGGCGGGCGAGGGGTGGACGTCGTACTCGACTCGCTGTCGGGAGAGTTCGTGGACGCGTCGCTGCGGCTGCTGCCGCGCGGGGGACGCTTCCTGGAGATGGGCAAGACCGATGTCCGTGACCCGGCGGCCGTGGGCGCCCAGTACCCGGGCGTCGACTACCGGGCCTTCGACCTGCTGGACGCCGGACACGACCGCATCCAGGAGATGCTGACCGAACTCGTCGCGCTGTTCGAAAGCGGTGTTCTGCGGCCGCTCCCGGTCTCCGCATGGGACATCCGCCGCTCACCCGAGGCGTTCCGCCACCTCGGCCAGGCCAGGCACACCGGCAAGGTCGTCCTCACGGTGCCGCGTTCCTTCGTCGACGTTGGTGAGGGGTCGGTGTTGGTGACGGGTGGTACGGGGTCGCTGGGTGGTCTGGTGGCGCGTCATTTGGTGGTTGTGCATGGTG
>NZ_JBSFMM010000519.1:0-1915 GCF_053599555.1 Streptomyces sp. NPDC000941 | reverse complement strand
CCGCCAACACCTTCCTCGACGCCCTCGCCACCCACCGCCACACCCACAACCAACCCGCCACCAGCATCGCCTGGGGCCTCTGGAACACCACCAGCGGCATGATCGACACCCTGGACAAGGAGGATGTGGCGCGCTGGGCCCGACACGGTCTGCCGGCCATCTCGCCCGAGCAGGGGTTGGCGCTCTTCGACGCCGCGATCGCCGGTGAGTCCCCCGTAGTCTTCGCCGCCCGTATCGACAAGGCGGCACTGCGAGAGCGCGCGGCCGCGGGCCTGATGCCTCCGCTGTTCCGCTCTCTTGTGCCGACGAGGATCCGGCGGGTCGTTCAGGAAGCCTCGTACGCCGACGGCGAGCAGAGCTGGGCCGATCTGATGGCGCACCTACCCGCACAGCAGCGTCGCGAGGCGGTCGAGACGACCGTCCGGTCCGCCGTCGGCACGGTGTTGGGGCATGCCAACGCATCAGCCGTGCCGGCCAGCCGGTCCTTCAAGGAGCAGGGATTCACTTCGCTCAACGGTGTTGAGCTGCGCAATCATCTGGGCCGAGTGACGGGACTACGGCTGCCGGCGACCCTGGTCTTCGACCATCCCACTCCCACGGCGCTGGCCTCCTATCTCCTCGACCGCGTGTCACCGACAGAAGAAACGGCCGCGGCACAGGATCTCGCCAAGCGCCCTCAGCCGAGGGGTATCAACGCCGACGAGCCCATCGCCATCGTGGGCATGAGCTGCCGACTGCCCGGCGGAGTGACTTCGTCGCAGGAACTGTGGCGACTTCTGTCGGAGGAACAGAACGCGATCTCCGAATTCCCGACGAACCGGGGCTGGGACCTCGGCAATCTCTACGATCCCGACCCGGACGTCCCCGGCCGCTCGTACACGAACATGGGCGGCTTCCTGCACGAGGCAGACCAGTTCGACCCCGGCTTCTTCGGCATCAGCCCCCGTGAGGCACTGGCCACCGAACCGCAGCAGCGCGTCTTGCTCGAGACCGCGTGGACCGCCCTCGAACACGCGCGCATCGCTCCCGACTCACTCAGGGGAACCGAGGCCGGGGTATTCATTGGGGCGATAGCCCAGGAGTACGGGCCTGGTTTCGCCAACACACCTACGGAGACCGAGGGTTACCGCATCACCGGAACGACCATGAGTGTGGCCTCGGGGCGGCTGGCCTACACGCTGGGCCTGGAGGGTCCGGCGGTGACGGTGGACACGGCGTGCTCGTCGTCCTTGGTCGCCCTGCACCTGGCCGCCCAGGCACTGCGCAACGGCGAATGCGACCTCGCCCTCACCGGCGGTGCCACAGTCATGTCGAGCCCGGGCCACTTCATCGACTTCAGCCGTCAGCGGGGGCTGGCCCCCGACGGCCGGGTGAAGGCCTTCGCCGACGGCGCCGACGGCACCGTATGGGGTGAGGGCGTGGGCGTCCTGGTGCTGGAGCGTCTGTCGGATGCCCGGCGGCGGGGGCATCGTGTGCTGGCGGTCGTACGGGGCTCGGCCGTCAACCAGGACGGCGCGAGCAACGGCCTGACCGCACCCAACGGTCCCTCGCAGGAACGCATGATCCGCCAGGCCCTGACCAACGCCGGGCTCAGCACCGCAGACGTCGACGCGGTCGAGGCGCACGGCACCGGCACCACACTCGGCGACCCGATCGAGGCGCAGGCCCTGATGGCGACGTACGGGCAGGGCAGGGATGCCGAACAGCCTTTGTGGCTGGGCTCCATCAAGTCGAACATCGGGCATGCGCAAGCCGCTGCGGGTGTGGCGGGTGTGATCAAGATGGTGGAGGCGATGCGGCGCGGTGTGCTGCCGCGGACGCTGCATGTCGATGAGCCCACCTCGCATGTCGACTGGGAAGCCGGGCAGGTACGCCTGCTGACCGAGGCCCGCGTATGGCCGGAGGCGGGCAGGCC
>NZ_JBSFMM010000518.1:0-1917 GCF_053599555.1 Streptomyces sp. NPDC000941 | reverse complement strand
TAATCCGTGTTTAGATTGTTGGTGTCTGCTCGTGACCCGTGTGCTCTCCCGACCGCCGCGGGCCGCCCCCCCCCCCCCCCGCCCCGCCCCCCCCCCCACCGGGGGAGGACGTGGCGGACCTGGCGGGCGCGGCGGTGTGCGGCATGGTGCGCTCCGCGCAGTCGGAACATCCCGGCCGGTTCGTCCTGCTGGACCTCGACCCCGACCTCGACCCCGCCCCCGACCTCGACGGCGGGGAAGTGCCACTGACCCTCGTTCCGGCGGCGCTCGCCTGCGCCGAGCCGCAGATCGCGGTGCGGGCGAACCGGCTCCTCGTGCCCCGGCTGACCCGCGTTCCGGCGTCCGTCCCCGTCCCCGAGCCTGGTCCCGTTCCCGCCACCGACGCAGCCGACCAGCACACGGCGCCCACGGCGTTCGACCCCGACGGCACCGTACTGATCACCGGCGGCACCGGCACTCTCGGAGCGGTGCTCGCGCGCCATCTGGTCTGCCGTCACGGCGTACGACACCTCCTGTTGGCATCCCGACGCGGGCCCGACGCGCCCGGTGCCACCGAGCTGCGGGCGGAACTGGCCGAGCTCGGCGCCGAGGCGACGGTGCGCGCCTGTGACAGCGGCGACCGCGCCGCGCTGGCCGATCTCATTGCGAGGATTCCCACCGGACACCCGTTGACCGGTGTGGTCCACGCCGCGGGCGTGCTGGACGACGCCACCGTCTCCTCCCTCACCCCCCGACACCTGGACACCGCGCTGTCACCCAAGGCCGATGCCGCCCTCCATCTGCACGAGCTCACCCGCCACGCCCAGCCGCGCGCCTTCGTCCTGTTCTCCTCGGCCGCCGGTGTCCTCGGCGCAGCCGGGCAGGGCAACTACGCCGCCGCCAACGCCTTCCTCGACGCCCTCGCCGAACACCGCAGGGCGCAGGGACTGCCGGCCCTGTCGCTCGCATGGGGTCTGTGGGAGCAGGGCAGCGGCATGACCGGGCATCTCGACGGCACCGATCGGGCCCGCATCACCCGCTCCGGGCTCGCCCCCCTCGCCACCGAGGACGCTCTCGCGCTCTTCGACGCCGCCCTCGTCGGCGATCGGCCGTGTCTGGTGCCCGCCCGGCTGGACCTACGGGGTTCGAGCGCCGCCGAGACCCCGGCGCCGCTGTTCTCCAGGATCGCCCCGGCCCGTACGGCCCATCGCCGCGCCCCAGGAGCCGAGGGCGCCGCTGACCTTCGTACCCGTCTCGCGGCCCAGGACGCCGCCGAGCAGCGCGACACGCTTCTCACGATCGTCCGCACCCACACCGCCGCCGTGCTGGGGCATGACACGGCTGCCGCCGTCCGGCCGGACGCGGCCTTCCGCGAGCTGGGTTTCGACTCCCTCGCCGCCGTGGAACTCCGTAACCGCCTTCACACGACCACCGCCCTCACCCTGCCCGCAACCACCGTTTTCGACCACCCCACCCCCGCTGCCCTCGCCGATCATCTGCGTACTCAGCTCTGCCAGGACGCTCCGTCCTCGGCGGCGGCCACGGCGATGGCGGCGATGGCGGAACTGGCCAGGCTGGAGTCCGCCGTCTCCGACTCGGCGGCGCTCGACGACGACACGCGCAGCGGCCTCGCGGAGCGCCTGCGCTCCCTGGCCCGCAAGATGAGCAGTGGCCGTATCGCTGACGACGGCGGCGGCGCTGCGGGCCCAGATCTCCAGTCGGCCACGGACGATGAGATGTTCGAGCTGATCGACAAGGAGGTCAGCCGGGACTGAGCCCATGCGGTGGCCTCATCGGGGCATCGCAAACGTACGACGGCGCCCGGCGAAGGCCGGGGGCCGGCCCCAGTTGGGCCGGGCCCGGGCCCGCCCCGGTGGGCATACCGCACCGCTTCCCTAACCACAAAGATGTCAATATGCTCATTTGGCTGATTTGGGG
>NZ_JBSFMM010000517.1:0-1958 GCF_053599555.1 Streptomyces sp. NPDC000941 | reverse complement strand
ATCGTGATCTTGCTGGTAAGGGCCGCTGCAGACATGGGTGCGGCCACCGTTGATCATCGGTGTGTGAAGGCAGACGATCATGTGGCCGCAGGTCACAGTACTGACCCTGCCCGCTGGCAGGAGGCGTTCGAAGCCCTGATGGACCGGATTGCAGGCCGGTTCATGCGGGTCGAACCCCGGCGCCGGATCCGGCGGTTGGTACTCGGGCTGCTCGCGGACCTGCCGCGCAAGAACTGCTGGACGATTGCGGAGTGGGCTGGCGAGGCGAATCCGGACGGGATGCAGCACCTGCTCAACCGCGCCAAATGGGACGCCGACGCGGTTCGCGACGACCTGCGCGAGTACGTGGTCGAGAACTTGCACGACGATCAGGCGGTGCTCTTCGTGGACGAGACCGAAGACGTGAAGAAGGGCAGCCACACCGTTGGCGTCCAGCGGCAGTACACCGGCACCGCAGGCCGGATCGAGAACTCCCAGGTCGCCGTGTACCTGGTCTACACGGGCCAGCGCGGACACGCAGCAGTAGACCGCGAGCTCTACATCCCGCGCTCATGGACCGACCAGCCCGACCGCTGCCAGGCGGCGGGGCTCGCGCCCGGCACGGAGTTCGCCACGAAGCCGGAACTGGCAGCCCGCATGATCGCCCGGTTCCTGGACGCTGGCCACCGTGCACGATGGGTGGCCGGTGATGAGGTCTACGGGGGCAACCCGAGACTGCGCACCGTCCTGGAGGAACGCGGCAGCGGCTACGTCCTCGCGGTGGCCCGCACCCACGAAGTCACCACCCATGCAGGGAAGTTCCGGGCAGACTTCCTGGTCAAGAAGCTCCCCAAGCGCGCCTGGCAGAAGCTGTCCGCCGGGACCGGCGCAAAGGGGCAACGCTTCTACGACTGGGCCCACATCGCACTGCACGACCCCAGAGCTGGCCACCGCTACCTGCTGATCCGCCGCAGCCGCACCACCCGCGAACTCGCCTACTACCGCTGCTACTCGCCCCAGCCGGTGCCGCTGACGACGCTGGTGCGGGTCTCGGGATCAAGATGGCGCATCGAGGAGACGTTCCAGGCCGGCAAGGGCCTGGTCGGCCTCGACGAACACCAGGTCCGCCGCTACACCTCCTGGACTCGCTGGGTCACCCTGGCCATGCTCGCCCACGCCTTCCTGGCCGTTGTCCGCGCCAACGAACACACCCGCCGCCCCGCCCCGGACACGTTGATCCCGCTCACTTGCAACGAGATCGCCCGCCTGTTCATCGCCCTCGTTACCCAACGCATCCACGACACGGCCCACCGGCTCGGATGGTCCCACTGGCGTCGCCGCCACCAAGCCCGATCCCGAGCCAGCCACCACTGCCGTCAAGCCGCCTACTCTGCCTGAGCGCACTCGATCACGTGAGCGTGAAGTCCCGGGGCGCGACCCCGCGTCACGGCAACGAGCGTGTGAGCCATACCACTTCACCGCTGTCGTCCGTGGAAACGTGATCCCGCTCGAACCCGAGCTTCTCAAGGACACGGAACGACGGTGTGTTCCATGTGCCGACGGTCGACCAGAGCCGTTTCCGCCCGGTCGCTATAGCGGCATCGAGCACCGCGCTGGCCGCCTCGGTGGCGTAGCCACGCCCATGCGCGCGCTGGAACAACTCACACGCGATTTCAGGCTCCTCTAGGGTGGAGCGGCCGATGATCAACCCGCAATAGCCGATGAAGTCGCCTTCGTCACGGCGCTGGATGGGCAGCAGGGCGATCCCCGTTGTTGCCGTTGCGGTGAGCTGCTTCGCGATGAGCGTCCGGGTGTGCTCAACCGTGGGCGTCCCGTTGCCGCGTTCGGAGTGGAGGGCGCGAAGCTCAGCGGCGTCCGACTCGGCCCACGGCCGCAGTATCAGCCGCTCGGTCTCAAGGTGGAACGACATTGTCTCGTACGTAGACATGCCCCTACTCTGCCCCACGGATCATCACGAA
>NZ_JBSFMM010000516.1:0-2041 GCF_053599555.1 Streptomyces sp. NPDC000941 | reverse complement strand
GCGGGCCGCGTCGCGCCCGGCGACCAGCGTGTGCGCGCCGCGCTCTGCCAGCGCTCGTGCCGTGGCCGCGCCGATGCCGCTGGTCGCCCCGGTCACGAGCGCGACCTTCCCCCGCATGGACGGTGACGTCATGGCCGGTTCCTCCCAGCGGTCGACTCCCAGCAGTCGACTCAATCGGGTTGGATCTTGTTGGCGTCCGGCAGATACCACTGGTGTGGTGCGATCAGTTCGTCGATGGCCGGTTCGGGGCCCCACGAGCCGGGGGCGTACGGCTGTAGCGGCGACGGGTTCTCGAGGAGAGGGGCCGACGCGGCCCAGATGTGCTCAATGCCGTCGGCCCCGGTGAACAGCGACCGGTCGCCCAGCATGGCGTCCAGAATCAACCGTTCGTAGCCCTCGAGCCCGTGCCTCTCGCAGAAGGAGCCGCCGTAGCGGAAGGTCATCGTCGCCGGTCCGAGTCGCATGGTGGGGCCGGGCTCCTTCGCGAGGAAGGTGGCGGCGATCCACCCGGGGTCCTTGAAATCGATCACTATCTTGTTGCCCTGGTACGTGTCCTGTTGGCCGAGGTCGGTACTGAACATCCGCAGGGGCGGTTCGCGCAGGCCCAGGGTGATCACCTCGCGGCCCTGGGCGAGGTTCTTGCCGGAGCGCAGGTGGAACGGGACGCCGGCCCATCGCCAGTTGTCCACCTCCAGCCGCAGCGCGGTGAACGTCTCGGTCTGTGAATCGGGGGCGACACCCGCCTCGTCGCGGTAGCCCTCGTACTGGCCGCGTACGACCTGCCCGGGTTCGATGGGGCGCAGCGCCTCGAAGACCTTGGCCTTCTCGTCCTGGAGCGGCTGGGCGGCGAGCGAGACCGGTGGTTCCATCGCCACGATGCCGAGCACCTGGATCAGATGGGTGACGATCATGTCCCGGAAGGCTCCGGTGCCTTCGTAGAAGTGGGCGCGGCCCTCGAGGCCGAGCGTTTCGGGGACGTCGATCTGCACGTAGCCGATGTGGTCCCGGTTCCAGATGGGTTCGAACAGGCCGTTGGCGAACCGGAAGGCGAGGATGTTGTCCACCGATTCCTTGCCGAGGAAATGGTCGATGCGGAAGACCCGGGATTCGTCGAAGACGGCGTGGATCGTCTCGTTGAGCGCCTGCGCTGAAGCGAGATCGGTGCCGAAGGGCTTCTCCACGATCACTTTCCCGTTCTCCGCCAGGTTCGTATCGCCGAGCATTCCGATGGTGGATGCGAACGCGGAGGGTGGAATGGCGAGATGGAACAGTCTGCTCGGCTGCCCGCCGAGGGAGTCCTCGGCCGCCCGTACGGCCGCGAGCAGCGGGCCGGGATCCTGGGCGTCGGCCGCGCCGTACGACAGCGAGTCCGCGAAGGACTGCCACACCGGCCCGGACGGCTCGCACCGTCCGAAGGTGGTGACCGCGTCGTGCGCCAGGGCGCGGAAGGCGTCGTCGCTCAGCGCGGACCTGGCACGGGACGAGCCCACGATGCGGTAGCCGTCCGGGAGGAGGCCCGCCGCGGCGAGGTGGTACAGCCCGGGGAGGAGTTTGCGCCTGGCGAGGTCGCCGGAGGCGCCGAAGAGCACGATGACATGGTTGTCCGGGCGGGTGGTCATGGCCGGCTCCGCTTCTCGGCGTGTCCGCCGAACTCACTGCGCATGGCGGACAGGACCCGGTCGCCGAACTCGCCCAGACCGCGGGACTCGAACCGATCGGTGAGCGCGGTGGCGATCACAGGGGTGGGTACGCCTTCGTCGATCGCCGCCCGTACGGTCCAACGGCCTTCGCCGGAGTCCGAGACGTGCCCCGCGAAATCCTCCAGCCGCGGGGACCGGGCGAGGGCGTCGGCGGTGAGGTCGACGAGCCAGGAGCCCACGACCGAGCCGCGGCGCCACACTTCCGCGACCTCGCCGACGTCGATCTCGTACTGATAGGCCTCCGGTTCGCGCAGCGGGGTGGTCTCCGCGTCGGCGGTGCGCTTGCGCAGCCCGGCGTCCGCGTGCTCGATGATGCTGAGCCCTTCGGCGATCGAGGCCAT
>NZ_JBSFMM010000515.1:0-2042 GCF_053599555.1 Streptomyces sp. NPDC000941 | reverse complement strand
TGGAACAAACCCCCCGCCGCGGGCGGTGGCCTCGTCAGCCCGGCGGGTCGAGCAGCCGGGAGCGGATCAGAAACCGGACGCCCTCCGGGGCCTCCAGGGAGAAGCCGCTGCCCCGCCCCGGCACCACGTCCACCGTCAGATGCGTATGCCGCCACCGCTCGAACTGGTCGGCCGACATCCAGAACCCGACCGGCTCGGCGACGCCCTCCACCGTCAGCGACCCGAGCAGCACATCCGCCGCCCCGGTACGGAACTCGCCCAGCGGATAGCACATCGGCGCGCTGCCGTCACAGCAGCCGCCCGACTGATGGAACATCAGCGGGCCGTGCGCCTCGGTCAGCCGCCGGATCAGCTCCGCCGCGGCCGGGGTCAGCGCGACCCGGGAACCCCCGACACACTCAGATTCGGCCATCAGAAGAAGCCGAGCTTCTTGGGGGAGTAGCTGACCAGCAGGTTCTTCGTCTGCTGATAGTGGTCCAGCATCATCTTGTGCGTCTCGCGGCCGATGCCGGACTGCTTGTAGCCGCCGAACGCCGCATGCGCCGGGTAGGCGTGGTAGCAGTTGGTCCACACCCGGCCCGCCTGGATGGCGCGCCCGGCGCGGTACGCGGTCGTGCCGTTACGGGTCCATACGCCCGCGCCAAGACCGTACAGCGTGTCGTTGGCGATCTTGATCGCGTCGTCGAAGTCGGCGAACGGGGCCACGGCCACCACCGGACCGAAGATCTCCTCCTGGAAGACCCGCATATGGTTGGCGCCCTCGAAGACCGTGGGCTCCACGTAGTAGCCGCCCGCCAGCTCGCCGCCCAGGTCCGCGCGGGCGCCCCCGGTCAGTACCCGGGCGCCCTCCTGACGGCCGATGTCCAGATAGGACAGGATCTTCTCCAGCTGGTCGTTGGAGGCCTGGGCGCCCAGCATGGTGTCGGTGTCCAGCGGATGGCCCTGAGTGATCTTCTCCGTACGGGCCACGGCCGCGGCCATGAAGTCCCGGTAGTGGCCCTGCTGCACCAGGGCGCGCGAGGGACAGGTGCACACCTCGCCCTGGTTGAGGGCGAACATGGCGAACCCCTCCAGGGCCTTGTCCAGGAAGTCGTCGTTCTCGGCCGAGACGTCGTCGAAGAAGATGTTCGGGCTCTTGCCGCCGAGCTCCAGCGTCACCGGCTTCAGATGCTCGCTCGCGTACTGCATGATCAGCCGCCCGGTGGTGGTCTCACCGGTGAAGGCGACCTTGGCCACGCGCGCGCTGGAGGCCAGCGGCTTTCCGGCCTCCACGCCGAAGCCGTTGACGATGTTGAGCACGCCGGGCGGCAGCAGATCGGCGACCAGGCTCAGCCACAGGTGGATGGAGGCCGGGGTCTGCTCGGCGGGCTTCAGGACCACCGCGTTGCCCGCGGCCAGCGCCGGGGCGAGCTTCCACGTGGCCATCAGGATCGGGAAGTTCCACGGGATGATCTGGGCCACCACGCCCAGCGGCTCGTGGAAGTGGTACGCGACCGTGTCGTCGTCGAGCTCGGAGAGGCTGCCCTCCTGTGCCCGGATCGCCCCCGCGAAGTAGCGGAAGTGGTCGATGGCCAGCGGGATGTCGGCGGCCAGCGTCTCGCGCACCGGCTTGCCGTTCTCCCAGCTCTCGGCGACCGCGAGCGCTTCGAGATTCTCCTCCATACGGTCGGCGATCTTCAGCAGCACCGAGGCGCGCTCGGCGGGCGAGGTGCGGCCCCAGGCGGGGGCCGCTGCGTGCGCGGCGTCCAGGGCCCGCTCGACGTCCTCGGCGGTGCCCCGGGCGATCTCGGTGAACGGCTGCCCGTTGACCGGAGTCGGGTTCTCGAAGTACCCGCCCTGCTTGGGCGGCACATACTCGCCGCCGATCCAGTGGTCGTAGCGCGGCTGGTAGCTGACGACCGAGCCCTCGGATCCCGGGCTTGCGTAACGAGGCATGGGCGGCTCTCCCAGTTCGTCGTGTGCGTGAGTCGTGTGCGTGAGCTGATTTGCGGTGGGTATGGGACAGCGACACGCCGTGGTGTCGGCGGGGGGGTGGGCTGTTT
>NZ_JBSFMM010000514.1:0-2048 GCF_053599555.1 Streptomyces sp. NPDC000941 | reverse complement strand
GTCGTCCGGTGCGGTGCATCGCAAGGCGGAGCGGCGCCCTCGTACTGGGCGTACTCGGGCGCTGCGACAACGCGGCGAGGTGCCGTGCCGGGCGGCGCGGGGGCGTGCCTCACCTCCTCGAGGTCGCTTAGGGCCAGGTTGGCGAAGCACGCGCTCTCGCGCGTCCAGCGTTCGCTCAGCTCCCCGGGGGCGCCCGCGAGCAGGCTGTCGAACAGCTGGCGCACCACGCCGAAGGCGAAGTCCTGTTCCACCGGGGCGGCGTTGGCGCGCAGCACCCGCACGTCCTCGACCTCGTTCACGGCTCGCGCGGCCAGTCGCTGGAGCAGCGCGGACCGGCCGATGCCGAGCGGGCCGGTCAGCAGGACGAGGGACGGCCCGCCCTCGCGGGCGGTCCGTAACGCACCGGAGATCTGCGCCAGTTCGGCGCCCCGCTCATGCAACATCCGTGTCGTAGCCCTCCATCGAGCGCACCATCTCGCGCAGTTCGGCCCGGCCGCTGATCCGCAGCTTCTTGTACGCCCCGCTCAGCCGCAGCTCCACCGTGCGGGTGGTGACCGAGAGCATGTCGGCGATGCCCCGGTTGCCGTGTCCGAGGCCCGCGAGGGTGGCGGTGCGCCGCTCGACGTCGGACAGCGCGGCCCAGGCGGGGTGCAGTCCGCGGACCGCGGCCGACGGCAGTCGGCCGAGCCGCTGGGCGAGTGCGCGCGCCCGCGCGGCCGGTCTGCTGTCGGGCTGGGCCGAGGTGAGCCGGGACACCTCGGCGATCAGGGGCTCCGCGGCCCGCCGCCGCCCCGCGTCCAGCTCCACGGTGGCCAGCTCCATCAGCGCCCCGATATAGGCCATGTTGGCGGGGGTGGCCTGGAGGGTACGCACGGCCTCGCGCAGTCTGGCGGCCCGTCCGTCGCGGGCCACCCGTCCGATGCCCAGTTCGGCCCAGCCGATCGCGCTCGGCGCGCCCCAGCGCCGGGCCAGCGTGAGCTCTTCGCGGCTGAGCCGGTGTGCCTCCTGGCCGTGGCCGAGCGCATGGCAGGCCCGGGCGGCCATGGAACGCCAGGGCAGCAGGGCCGGGTTGACGTACTGGAGGCGCAGCAGCCGTCGGCCGGCGGCGAGCAGCAGGTCGATCGCTTCGGCCGGTTTACCGTCGGCGATGTCCACCAGGGCCCTGGCGAACAGCAGATGGGCCCCCGCCATGGTGTTCCACGACGCGTCGGGGTCGGGCAGGGCCATGAGCGCCGCGGTCTGCTTGCGGTCGCCGCTCTCCAGCGCGACGAGGATCCGTACGGCCCGCGCGTAGGGCGCGTAGAGGGGGTGCAGATGGGTGTGCGGCAGGGCCCGCTCGGCGGCGGCGACATCCCGCTCGGCGAGATCGGGCCGGCCCCGGCGCAGGTTCATGTCGCCGCGCCCGGTCAGCACCAGCGAGGCGGCGGCGCGGGCATGGCCGCGCCGGGCCTCGGTGAGCAGCTGGTCCAGCCGCAGCCCGGCCTCGTCCGTCTCGTCCGCCAGGCACAGCGCCCGGCACGCCGCCAGCCGGGGCAGCAGCAGCCCACCCTCGTCGGCGGGGCCGGCGAAGGCGCTGCGGGCCAGCGCTCTGGTGGTGAGCAGGTCCTCGCCGAGCAGAGCCAGCTGCCAGGCGCGCGCCCCGGCCTGGGCGGGCGAGGACGGATGGGCGGGGAGCGGGGGGACCTCGTGCAGCAGCAGGTCGGTGTCGTCGTGGCGGCTCAGTTCGGCGAGCCAGAACAGGGCGGTCAGGGCGCTGCGTTCACCGCCCCGCGCGGCGGGCAGCGCGTCCGTCAGCGCCCGTCGTACGACATCGGAGCCGCCGCGGGCCAACGCCAGGTCCGCGGCGCGCAGCCGCGCGTCGGCGAGCTCCGCGCCCGGTGACCGGAGGATCTCGGCGAACCGTCGGTCCCCGGCCTCCGGCGCCTCCAGCACCTCGGCCGCGGCCAGCCGAAGGCTCAGCCAGGTCCGCTGCTCGCGGTCCAGCGGCTCCTCCAGCGCACGGGCCAGGCAGGCGACCGCCCGGCCGTGGTCGGCGGCGCGCAGCGCGG
>NZ_JBSFMM010000513.1:0-2061 GCF_053599555.1 Streptomyces sp. NPDC000941 | reverse complement strand
GGCAGCGGCAGCGGTGCCCGCGTCGGGCGCGGCGGCCGCGCTCACCCGGCAGCTGACGGGAGTGGCGGAGTCCGAGCGCGCCCCGGTCCTGGTGGACCTCATCCGTGGTCAGGCGGCCGCGGTCCTCGGACATGCCTCGGCCGAGGCCGTCGAGGCGCGCAAGGAGTTCCGCGAGCTGGGCTTCGACTCGCTGACCGCCATCGAGCTGCGCAACCGGCTGAACACGGCCACCGGGTTGCGCCTGCCGTCCACACTCGTTTTCGACTACCCCACTCCGATCGTGCTCGCGGAGCATCTGCTCTCGGAGCTCGTGGGCCACCGCGGCGAGGTGGTCCTGCCGACGGCCGTCACCTCGGGGCTTGCGGACGACCCGATCGTGATCGTCGGGATGAGCTGCCGCTACCCGGGCGGTGTCCGTTCGCCGGAAGACCTGTGGCGACTGGTCGCCGAGGGCCGGGACGCCATCGCCGAACTCCCCACGGACCGCGGCTGGCAGGTCTACGGGGACCTCGCCTTCGAGGGCGGCTTCCTCTACGACGTCGCCGAGTTCGACGCGGGCTTCTTCGGGATTTCGCCGCGTGAGGCGCTGGCGATGGATCCGCAGCAGCGGCTGCTGCTGGAGACCTCGTGGGAGGTCTTCGAGCGCGCGGGCATCGACCCGGCCGACCTGCGCGGCACCGACACCGGTGTCTTCATCGGCGCAGGCAACGGTGGCTACGTGCCGCCGGAGGAGTCCCGCGGCCATCAGATGACCGGCCTGCTGACCAGCGTCGCGTCCGGGCGGCTGTCCTACACCTTCGGTCTCGAAGGCCCGGCGCTGACGGTGGACAGCGCGTGTTCGTCGTCGCTGGTCACCATTCACCTGGCGGCGCAGTCGCTGCGCTCGGGCGAATGCTCCCTGGCGCTGGCGGGCGGTGTCACGGTGATGGCCACCCCGGCCGCCTTCGGAGAGTTCGACCAGCACGGCGGGCTCTCACCGGACAGCCGCTGCCGCCCGTTCGCCGATTCGGCCGCCGGAACGGGCTGGTCGGAGGGCGTGGGCCTGGTGGTGCTCGAGCGGTTGTCGGACGCCCGGCGCAACGGGCATGTGGTGCTTGCCGTCATCCGGGGTTCTGCGGTCAACCAGGATGGTGCGTCGAATGGTCTGACGGCGCCGAATGGTCCGTCGCAGCAGCGGGTGATCCGTCAGGCGCTGGCGAACGCCGGTCTGGCTCCGATGGATGTGGACGCGGTCGAGGCGCATGGCACCGGGACCACGCTGGGTGACCCGATCGAGGCGCAGGCGCTGCTCGCCACGTACGGGCAGGACCGTGAGCTGCCGCTGCGGCTGGGTTCCATCAAGTCCAACATGGGGCACACCCAGCTGGCGGCCGGTGTGGCCGGTGTGATCAAGATGGTGATGGCGATGCGGAACGGAGTGCTGCCCAAGACACTGCACGTGGACACGCCGTCCACGCATGTGGACTGGTCGGCGGGTGCGGTGGAGCTGTTGACCGAGTCGGCGGAGTGGCCGGAGACCGGGCGTCCGCGCCGGGCCGGTGTCTCCGCGTTCGGGGTCAGCGGCACCAACGTGCACGCCATCCTGGAGCAGGCGCCACAGCCAGCCGAGCCGATCCCGGGTGACCAGGACGGCTCTGCCATGGCCCCTGCTGCCCTGCCGTGGGTGGTGTCGGCGAAGACGGCTGAGGCGCTGCGTGGGCAGGCGGCCGGTCTGCTGGCGCGGGTTGAGGCCGATCCGGAGCTGGGGCCCGTGGATGTGGGCTATTCGCTGGTGTCCACGCGGTCGGTGTTGGAGCACCGGGCGGTGGTGGTCGGTGGTGACCGGGAGGAGTTGCTGTCGGGTCTGCGTGCTCTGGGGGATGAGGATCCCGCGGTGGGTGTGGTGTGTGGGGTTGCGGATGTGGAGGGGAGGTCGGTGTTTGTCTTCCCGGGGCAGGGTTCGCAGTGGGCGGGTATGGGTGCTCGGTTGTTGGACGAGTCCCCGGTGTTCGCGGAGCGGTTGGGGGAGTGTGCGGCGGCTCTGGCGCCGTTTATCGACTGGTCGTTGATGGATGTGGTGCG
>NZ_JBSFMM010000512.1:0-2131 GCF_053599555.1 Streptomyces sp. NPDC000941 | reverse complement strand
CGCCTCGTGCAGCTTGGCGCGCAGCACCTCGACTTGGTAGCCGAGGTCGTCGGCGTGCTGGACGGCCTTTTCCCGCTCGGTCTTCAGCCGCTCCACCCGGGTGCGCTGGCGGGCGGCCCCCTCGGGATGCCCATGCGGACGAGCGGCCGGGCAGCGGGTGCTGGCGCCCGCCGGGTGGGCCGAGCGCCGAGCGGCCGGTCATCGGGGGCCGCCCAGCCCCTTCAGCGCCGCCTTCGCCGCGCGGGCGCCCGTGGGGGAGAAGGCCGGGTTGAGGTCGAGGGCCGCGGTGAGGTGGCGGCGGGCGGAGGCGGTGTCGCCGAGAGCCTTCTCGATGACCCCCCGGTGGTAGAGGAACGACGCGTTGCGGTACCCGGGCGCCGCGGCGGACTTGGCGTAGGTCAGGGCCTCGCGGTCGCGGCCGGCCCGGTGCAGCGCCCAGGCCAGCGCGTCGGCGGTGTGCACGCTGTGCCGGCGGCCCCATTCGGCCCTGGCCGCCCGCAGCGCCTCCGTACGGTCGCCGTGGTCGGCGGCGATCAGCGCGCTGTCGAGGTCGGTCGCCACACCGTTGGCCCGCGCCAGGTCGATCCAGGTGGCGGCCACGGCGTACTGCTCCCGGGCCCGGGTGCGGTCGCCGCGCGCCTCGTACACCTCGCCGAGGGCGGCCAGCTCGGCGGGCAGCGGGTAGCGCCGTACGACCTCTCCCAGGTCGCGGGCCGCCGCGTCGAGGTCGCCGAGCGCGGCGTGGGTGCGGCCGCGGCCCTCCAGGGCGGGGAGGTAGCCGGGCTCGGCGCGCAGCGCGTCGGCGTAGTGGCCGCGCGCCCGGGGGAACTGGCCCTGGCTCCAGGCCAGCTGGCCGAGCGCGGTGGCCACGTACGCCACGTCCCCGGGCGCGGTCGCCGACTTCCGCGCGCGCAGCAGTACGCGGCGGGCGCCGGCCGGGTCGCCGCGCAGCTCCAGGACGTAGGCGAGACGGGTGAAGACGGGGATACCGGGGCGCAGCGAGTCGGCGCGCCTGGCGGCGGCGTACGCCTCGTCGTACCGGCCGAGTTCGACGAGCGCGTCGACCCGGACGGCGAGCGCCCGCTCGCTGTACGCGTTGACCTTCAGCGCCCGGTCGGCGTCCCGCAGCGCGCCGGGGAAGTCATGCCGCGCGGCGGCGAGCGCGGCGCGGCCGGCGAGGGCCGGGTCGTTGTCGCGCGGCTGGGCGGACAGGGAGCGGGCGAGGGCCTTCTGGGCCTGGGGGTAGCGGGTGGGGTCCCCGGTGGTGCGGGCCTGTTCGACGTAGGCGGCGCCGAGGGTGGCCCAGCCGGCCGCGTCCTTGGGCTTGGCGCGCAGACGGGCCTGGAGCGCGCTGATGCTCTTCCCCAGGTCCTCGGAGCTGACCCGGTCGAGCGCCGCCCGGCCGGCGGGCAGCACGGCGGTGGTCCGTGCGCCGGAGGCGCGGTCGTCGGACCCGCCGACGGCGAACGCGGCGACCGTGAGCCCCGTCGCGAGCGTGACGACGACGGCGGCGGTGCGGACGAGATGCCGGACGGGGACGGGCATTGCGGCTGCCTTTCGGATGATGGGCGTTCAGGGCTCGGGTGCCGGCGGGTGCCGGTGCTACCGGGATGTACGTACGGAAGCGGGCCCGTGCTCGCCGGTCCGGGCCGGCGGGCGCGTTTCTTCTCGCATTTCTGCTCGAACGCGCCCACCGGCCGGTGCGCGGAACCGACCCCCGTCGCACGCCCGATCAGTGCCTGCGCGTGTGCACCCGCACCAGCCGCTGCCGGCGCCGGCGCCAGGTCAGGCCGACGACCAGCAGCAGCACCGCCGCGCCGCCCGCGGCGGCGGACGTGGCGAGCAGGGTGTTGTTGTCCTCGGTGGTGGTGGAGACGATGCCGGAGCCGCCGTTCAGCAGGGTGCGGCCGTCGGCCGTGGTCGTGGCGCTCTTGGTGGAGCTCTTCGCGTCCGAGCCGGAGTTGGGCAGCCCGATGTACGGGAAGTAGCCGCCGAACTTCTGGTCGGCGTTCGAGTCCACCGCGTCGCCCAGGTCGTTCTTCTCGCCGAGCAGCTCGCCCTCGACGACCTGAAGCGCGATGTCCAGGACGTCATCGGTCAGCCGGCGGCCGTTGGGGAAGCCGGCCTGGTC
>NZ_JBSFMM010000511.1:0-2156 GCF_053599555.1 Streptomyces sp. NPDC000941 | reverse complement strand
ACGTAGGGTCGGGCCGGAGCGCCCTGTCTGTCTTTCGACAGGTGGGTTTCTCCGGCCCGCCCTCCGAACCGGACGTGCGACTTTCACCGCATCCGGCTCTCCACGAGTTCATGCCGCTGGAGCGGGAATAACAACTTCCCGGCTTGCCCATGGTGTAGGGATTCGATGACCCCGGTACCGGTATCGGGTCACCAATACCGCGTGGGGCCGGAACAATTCCAGTTTCCCTTCCCTGATCTGCCAGTCCGGCCAGAACCGACGGCGCAGGGTTCCCCAGCCCAGGCCCCGGTGTCGTTTACGGATCCATCCGGTTACCCGCCACCATAAGAAATGGTCGAGGTATTGGAAGGTCGCTTTGGACACCCCGTGCCTGAAGTAGTTACACCAACCTCTTAGCACCGGCGCAAGTCGATGCAGCAAGTCGGCAAGCGTACGATGTCTGTTCCGGCGGGTCAGCTCCCGGACTTTCCCCACGATGGAGTTGAGTGCCCGCTTCGAAGGCCAGGTGTAGATATGCTTTCTGGCCGTTCCTCTCTTCGTGCGCCGCTGGATGCGGAACCCGAGAAAGTCAAAGCCCTCGTCGATGTGGCAAACTCTCGTCTTCTCCTCCGAAAGGCGTAACCCCATCGGGGAGAGGATGCTGGCGACTTCATCCCACAGAGCATCAGCGTTCTGCCGAGTTCCGGATACCATCACCACGAAGTCATCCGCGTAACGGACAATGCGGTAATAGCCTCCTCCGGCTTGGCGGTGCCTTTGCTTGGCCCACCCAGAGGACAACTCTCGCTGTTTGGCAGCGAAGTGCCGATCCAGGCCTGACAGGATGATGTTCGCCAGAAGTGGAGAGAGAATACCTCCCTGCGGAGTACCGGTGTCACCATACCGGGTGACCGCTCCCTCCGAGAGGATCCCAGATTTCAGGAACGCGGAAACCAGATGGAGGACCCGCTTGTCAGCGATACGGCCACGTACCTGCCGCAAGAGCGCGCCGTGGTCGATCTCATCGAAGCATGCCGCGATGTCCGCCTCGAACACCCAATGAAACTTCTTCGTGCCCAAGAAGTGGATCTCGGCGATGGCATCCTGGGCCCGCCTTCGGGGACGGAAGCCATACGAACATGGCAAGAAATCCGCCTCGAAAATGGGCTCCAACACCAGCTTCAACGACGCCTGCACCACACGGTCGGCCGCAGTTGGGATTCCCAGACGCCGGACCTTGCCGTTCGCCTTGGGAATCTGAGCCTCCCGTACAGGGGCTGGCCGGAAACTACGGGACTTCAACTCCTCGCGAAGCCTCCGCAGAAAGCGTTCCGCCTGGACCCCGATGTCCAGTGGTCTGACGTCGTCAATACCGGCCGCGCGGCGGCCAGTATTGGTCCGCACCCGCTCCCACGCCACAGCGAGGAAGCACGGGTGATGGACGAGGTTGAACAGATCATCGAACCTGCGGTCAGAATCATCGACCGCCCAATGGTGCAGTTTGCGCTGCATCCTGCGTACCCACAGCTCGGCTGTATCAAAGTCCGGCCATGGTGCACCCGTATTCACCGGTGACCTCCACAGTCTGTCCTACTCACTACGAACCCGCTGGAGCCCTTCGCCATGTGACCGGCTTTCCCGGCCTCGGACTACTACGGCTCCTCCGCCCCGCCTGGCGGCATCGACCGGCGATGGGTCTTCCCTCGTTTCCACGACTGGCTGCCGGGAGACGGAAAGGACCGCTAGGCGGTTCCCGTGTTCACTGATTACCGATCGACAGGTGAGGCGTCCGGCCTTTGCCCCTGCGGCATCGTCGTGATTACGCCGCAGGCTTTCATCACGACCTCCCAACCGTCATACGCGTAACGGGGCAGGAGTTTCCCACGCTGAGCGAGCAGCACGGGTGCGCACCGCAACCCAGCCCATATCCGCCAGATTTGAGCTGGTGGGACGCTTAAGGGGCTTTCAACGCCGATTCCTCTCGTACACCTTCCTGTCTCGCTAGCCGGGCCCACGCCGTCTGGCAGTGCCGACGAGTCCCGTCGTTGTCAGGGCTGCTTGCCGCCCTCCCCGGCATCCCCCGGATCAGGCTGCCCTCAGCTTCACCACGCTGCTGCGACAGCGCAGCGGCGAAGGTCTCCCACCTCCACTCGGATAATCAGCGCCTCACGGCGCTC
>NZ_JBSFMM010000510.1:0-2159 GCF_053599555.1 Streptomyces sp. NPDC000941 | reverse complement strand
GACGCCGACCGCGTCACCCGGGCCGAGCCGGTCGTACGGGACGCCGCTCGGGGTCACCAGGACGATGTCGCCGACCCTGGCCGAGACATTGTCGGTCGCGGAGCAGCGGCGGCTGATGACGGAGCTGGTACGGCGGCACGCCGCGACCGTGCTCGGGCACGCCGATCCGGCCGCCGTGCCCGCCGACGCGGCGTTCAAGGAGCTGGGGTTCGACTCGCTGACCGCCGTCGAGCTGCGCAACCGCGTCACCGCCGCGACCGGCCTGCGGCTGCCGGCCACCGTCATCTTCGACTACCCGGAGGCCGTGGCCCTGGCCGAGCACCTGCGGACGCAGCTGGCCCCGGCCGCCGTTCCGCGGCCGGCGGACGTCTACGCGCCGGTGCTCGGCCAGCTCACCGGTCTTGAGGAGACGCTGGCCGCCCTGGGCGCCGCGGCGGGTGCGAACGGCGACGGCGGCGGCCCGGCCGCGGTGACGGAGCGCCTGGAGTCGCTCCTCGCCGCGTGGAAGGCGGCCCACGCCGCCGCACCGGGCGCCGACGGCACCGGCCGCGCGGCGGACCGCCTCCAGGCCGCGACCACGGACCAGGTCCTGGACTTCATCGACAAGGAACTCGGAGTGCAATGAGCCCCAGCGAGGCGACGGAAGAGAAGCTGGTCGACTACCTCAAGCGGGTCGCCGCCGATCTGCACGACACCCGGGCACGCCTGCGCGAGGTGGAGGACGGGCAGCACGAGCCGGTGGCCATCGTCGCGATGGCCTGCCGGTACCCGGGCGGGGCCGCCTCGCCCGAGGAGCTGTGGGACCTCGTCGCCGGCCGCCGGCATGCGATGACGGCGTTCCCCGCCAACCGCGGCTGGGACCTGGAGCGGCTGTTCCACCCCGACCCCGGCCACGCGGGCACCACCTACGCCCGCGAGGGCGGGTTCCTGCACGACGCGGACCTGTTCGACCCGGAGTTCTTCGGCATCAGCCCGCGCGAGGCGGCGGCGGTCGACCCGCAGCAGCGGCTGCTGCTCGAAGTGGCGTGGGAGACGCTGGAGCGGGCGGGCATCGACCCGGTGTCGCTGAAGGGCGCGCCCGTCGGCGTGTACGCCGGGACGGCGCTGCCCGGCTTCGGCACGCCACACGTCGACCCGGCCGCCGAGGGCTACCTCGTCACCGGCAACGCGCCCAGCGTGCTGTCGGGGCGGGTGGCGTACACCCTGGGCCTGGAAGGCCCGGCGGTGACGGTCGACACCGCCTGCTCCTCCTCGCTGGTGGCGATGCACCTGGCGGCGCAGGCGCTGCGCGGCGGCGAGTGCGACCTGGCGCTCGCCGGCGGCGTGACGGTCATGACGACGCCGTACGTCTTCACCGAGTTCGCGCGGCAGCGCGGCCTGGCGGCCGACGGCCGCTGCAAGGCGTTCGCCGAGGCGGCCGACGGCACGGCGTTCGCCGAGGGCGTGGGCCTGCTGCTGCTGGAACGCCTCTCCGACGCCCGCCGCAACGGCCACCGCGTGCTGGCCGTCATCCGCGGCTCCGCCATCAACCAGGACGGCGCCAGCAACGGCCTCACCGCCCCCAACGGCCTGTCGCAGCAGCGCGTCATCCGCGCGGCCCTCGCCAGCGCCCGCCTCTCCCCCGCCGACGTCGACGCGGTCGAGGCGCACGGCACCGGCACCACCCTCGGCGACCCGATCGAGGCGCAGGCGCTGCTGGCGACGTACGGCCAGGACCGCCCCGCCGAACGCCCGCTGCTGCTCGGCGCGATCAAGCCCAACATCGGCCACACCCAGGGCGCCGCCGGGGTCGCGGGCGTCATCAAGATGGTCATGGCGATGCGGCACGCCGCGCTGCCGCCCCTGCCGCACGACGGCCCGCCGACGCCCGTCGTCGACTGGGACAGCGGCGCGGTGCGGCTGCTGGCCGGGCCCGAGCCGGTGCCGTGGCGGCCGGGCGACCGGCGGCGGCGGGCGGGTGTCTCGTCGTTCGGCATCAGCGGCACCAACGCCCACCTGATCCTGGAGGAGGCCCCGGAAGAGCCCGCCCCCGAGGAGGCCCGAGGGCCCCGGCCGCCGCGCGCCGCGGCCACGGTGCCGTGGGTGGTCTCCGCCGGCGCGTACAACACGTCGTACGACATCTGGGACACCGACCACCAGTACGAGATCATGCTCTGGGT
>NZ_JBSFMM010000509.1:0-2175 GCF_053599555.1 Streptomyces sp. NPDC000941 | reverse complement strand
AACACCACCGCTACTGGCTCAACACCCCCACCCACACCGGAGACATCACCACCGCCGGCCTCGACCCGGCACACCACCCGCTGCTCGGCGCGGCGATTCCGCTTGCGGGCAGCGACGGACACCTCTTCACCGGTCGACTCTCGTTGCGTACGCACCCCTGGCTGGCCGACCACGCCTTCGCCGGCGTCGCGCTTGTGCCCGGTACGGCACTCCTGGACATCGCCCTGCAGGCAGGGGAGCGTGTCGGGTGTCGACATGTCGAAGAACTCACCCTGCATGCGCCTCTGCTCCTCCCGCAACGTGGCGGGGTCGTTCTGCAGATCAGCGTCGGGGCCCCGGACAGCGAGGGGCGGCGGGAGTTCGCCGCCTACGCGCGGAGTGACGACGACGTCCCGGGTACAGAGAACGCGCAGGGCACCGAGGGTCTGGAGGGAGCGGGCCATTCATGGACACGGCATGCCACGGGCACGCTGAGCAGCGGTCCCACCTCCCCCACCACCCCCGTCGCGGAGGCAGCCGGCCCGAAGACCGATGCGTGGCCTCCGAGCAAGGCCGAGGCCCTGGACCTCGACGGGCTGTACGAGCGGCTGGCCGACGCCGAGTTGGCCTACGGGCCCGCGTTCCACGGCCTGCGTGCCGCCTGGCGCGAGGGCTCGGACATCTTCGCCGAGGTGCGGCTGCCCGAATCGCAGGCCCGTGACGCCGGCCGGTTCGGCATCCATCCCGCCCTTCTGGACGCGGGGCTGCACACCCTCGGCCTCGATCCGGCACTCGGTTATGAGCCCGATGCGCCGGAGGGGCAGTGGGCGGCTCGGTTGCCGTTCGCCTGGCGTGGGGTGACGTTGCACCGCAGGGGTTGTGAGCTGCTACGGGTACGGCTCTCGCCGGAGCCGGGCCGCGGAGTGGTGGCCATCGAGGCGACCGACGAATCGGGGCGGCCAGTGGCCTCCGTCGAGGCGCTCGTGCTGCGGCCGGTGTCCGCGGGTGAGGTGCGGGCCGCCCACTCGGAGCATCACGAGTCGCTGTTCGGCCTGGAATGGCCCGCCGTGACATTGCCCGCCGCAGCCCCCTCCCCGTCCGGCCAGTCCCCCTCCAGCCGCTCCTCTTCCGATCCTTCGTCCTTCGCCATCGTCGGCGCCGATCCGTCCGGGCTCCTCTACCGGCGCCACGACGACTGGACCGCGCTGCTCAGCGCCGTGGAGGCAGATGGCGCCCCGGAGGTGATCGTCGTCCCCTGTGGCGGGGACGAGGACAGTGATGTTGCGGGCGGCGCGGCCGTCCACACGGCCGCGCATCATGCGCTGCTCCTGCTTCAGTCCTGGCTCGGTGACGACCGGTTCGCGGACAGTCGGCTGGTCATACTGACACGTGGGGCGGTGGCCACCCGCCAGGAGGACGACGTCACGGATCTGCCCGGCGCGGCGGTGTGGGGTCTGGTGCGCTCGGCGCAGTCCGAGAACCCGGGCCGGATCATCCTGATCGACTGGGATGGACACGGCTCCTTGGCCGAGGTGCTTCCCACGGCGCTGGCCTCCGATGAGCCCCAGCTCGCCGTCCGCGACGGAGAGGTGCGCGCTCCGCGGTTGGTGCGGATGCCACGGCAGGAGCGGCCCGCACCGGCCGACGGGTCGGCCGATGGGACCGCCGATGCGTCGGCTGACACGTCCCCATGGGCGCTCGATCCCGCAGGTACCGTGCTGATCACTGGCGGCACCGGAGTGCTGGGCGGGCTGATCGCCCGCCACCTCGTCATGGCGCACGGTGTGCGGCAGTTGCTGATGGTCGGCCGCCGCGGTACGCAGGCCGAGGGTGTACGGGCCCTCGCGGCCGAGCTCGAGGCGGTGGGCGCGACGGTGACCGTCGCCGCCTGCGATGCCGCCGACCGCGAGGCGCTGGCCACCTTGCTGGGCAGCGTCCCGGAACAACATCCGCTGACCGCCGTGGTCCATGCCGCCGGGGTGCTCGACGACGGCACGATCCCCTCGCTGACGCCCGAGCGGATCGACACCGTCTTTCGTGCCAAGGTGGTCCCGGCGTTGCTCCTGCACGAGCTCACACGCGACGCGGACCTGGCCGCGTTTGTGATGTTCTCCTCCGCGGCGTCCGTGCTCGGTTCGCCGGGCCAGGGCAACTACGCGGCGGCCAACGCCGTACTGGACGCGCTGGCCCGGCACC
>NZ_JBSFMM010000508.1:0-2177 GCF_053599555.1 Streptomyces sp. NPDC000941 | reverse complement strand
CAGGCCGCCGCCGGGACCCTGCCGCCGCTGCTGCGCCGCCTCGTACGCGCGCCCGCGCGCGCCGCCGTGGCAGCCGTGGCAGCCGTCCAGGAGCCGTCCTCGCTCGCCGGGCGGCTCGCGGGGCTGCCCGAGGCCGAGCAGGACAAGCTCATCGGCGCGGTGCTGCGCGGCCGGATCGCGGCCGTGCTGGCGCACCCCGAGCCGGAGTCCATCGAGCTGGGCCGCACCTTCCAGCAGCTGGGCCTCGACTCGCTGACCGCGCTGGAGCTGCGCAACGCCCTCCACGCCGCGACCGGCGTACGCCTGCCCGCCACCGCCATCTTCGACTACCCGACGCCCGAGACGCTGATCGGCCACCTGCGTACCGAACTCCTCGGCGCCGCACCCGCCATCGCCGCCCCGGCCCCCTCGCCGACGCGGAACGCCGACGACCAGGACCCGGTCGTGGTCGTCGGCATGGCCTGCCACTACCCCGGCGACGTCCACTCCCCCGACGATCTGTGGCGGCTGGTGGCCGACGGCGTCGACGCCATCGGCCCGTTCCCGCAGGACCGCGGCTGGGACGTCGCGGAGCTGTACGACCCCGACCCCGAGCGGACCGGCAAGAGCTACACCAGCCAGGGCGGATTCCTGCGCGACGCGGCGCTGTTCGACGCCGGGTTCTTCGGGATCAGCCCGCGCGAGGCGCTGGCCACCGACCCGCAGCAGCGGCTGCTGCTGGAGACGGCGTGGCAGGCGTTCGAGCACGCCCGCATCGACCCGGCCACGCTGCGCGGCAGCCGGACGGCGGTGATCACCGGAATCATGTACGACGACTACGGGTCACGGTTCCTCGGCCGGATACCCGAGGGCTACGAGGGCCAGATCATGACCGGCAGCACGCCGAGCGTGGCGTCCGGCCGGGTGGCGTACACCTTCGGGCTGGAGGGCCCGACCCTGACCGTGGACACCGCCTGTTCCTCCTCGCTGGTGGCGATGCACCTGGCGGCGCAGGCGCTGCGCGGCGGCGAGTGCGACCTGGCGCTCGCCGGCGGCGTGACCGTGATGGCGACGCCGAACACCTTCGTGGAGTTCTCGCGGCAACGCGGCCTGGCGGCCGACGGCCGGTGCAAGCCGTTCGCCGCCACGGCCGACGGCACGGGGTGGGGCGAAGGCGCCGGCCTGCTGGTGCTGGAACGTCTCTCCGACGCCCGCCGCAACGGCCATCGGGTACTCGCCGTCCTGCGCGGCTCCGCCATCAACCAGGACGGCGCGAGCAACGGCCTCACCGCCCCCAACGGCCCCTCCCAGCAGCGCGTCATCCGCGCCGCCCTCGCCAGCGCGGGCCTTGCGCCGGGCGACATCGACGCCGTGGAGGCGCACGGCACCGGCACCACGCTCGGCGACCCGATCGAGGCGCAGGCCCTGCTCGCCACCTACGGCCAGGGCCGCCCCGACGAGCACCGGCCGGTGTGGCTGGGCTCGATCAAGTCCAACATCGGCCACACGCAGGCCGCGGCGGGCGCGGCCGGCGTCATCAAGATGATCATGGCCATGCGGCACGGCGTACTGCCGCCCACCCTGCACGTGAACGAGCCCTCCCCCCACGTCGACTGGGAGAGCGGCAACGTCCGGCTACTGACGGAACCCGCCGACTGGCCGGAGACCGGCGCGCGTCCCCGCCGCGCCGCCGTCTCCTCCTTCGGCATCTCGGGCACCAACGCCCACCTCATCCTCGAACAGGGCCCCGACGAGACACCCGCCGAGGCCCCGGCCGCCACGCCCGGCCTCGTACCCTGGCCGCTCTCCGCCCGCAGCGAGGAGGCACTGCGCGCCCAGGCCACCCGCCTGGCCGACTGGCTGGACGGTGCCGACGCCCCGGCGCCCCTCGCCGACACGGGCCGGTCGCTGGCCACGACGCGCTCGGCCTTCGAACGCCGCGCGGTCGTCCTCGGCAGTGACGACCGGGAGATGGCCGAGGCCCTCAACGCCCTGGCCCTGGGCGCGCCTCACCCCAACCTGGTCACGCACGCCGCCGACGCTCTCGCCCCCGGGAAGGGCCAGACGGTGTTCCTGTTCTCGGGTCAGGGGAGTCAGCGCCCTGGTATGGGGGCGGGGTTGTACGCGCGTTTCCCGGTCTTCGCGGAGGCGTTCGACGAGGTGTGCGCCCTGCTCGACCCGCATCTGGAGCACTCGCT
>NZ_JBSFMM010000507.1:0-2210 GCF_053599555.1 Streptomyces sp. NPDC000941 | reverse complement strand
CTCGTCGCCCCCCTTGGGGTGGGGGGCGTGCGCTCCGCCCGCCCCGTGGCGGTGGTGCTGGTGGTCGGGCGGGGGCGCCGCCGCGGGGGGGGGGGGCCCCCGCGCCTCCTGGAACCACACGTGCCGATCGGAGGTGTGGTTCGGAACGATGTCCACAATTACTTTCAGGCCCAGCTCATGGGCGGTGCGCACCAGGTCGTCCGCGTCGGAGAGGGTGCCGAACAGCGGGTCGACGGCGCGGTAGTCGGCCACGTCGTAGCCGCCGTCGGCCTGCGGCGAGGCGAAGAACGGGGTCAGCCAGACCGCGTCCACGCCCAGCCGGGCCAGGTGCGGCAGCCGCTCGCGGGCGCCGCGCAGATCCCCGATGCCGTCGCCGTCGCTGTCGGCGAAGGACCGCACGTACACCTGGTAGATGACGGCGTCGCGCCACCAGTCGGGGCCGCCGGACGGCTGCGCGGTCTCGGTCTGGGGGGAGGTGGTGAGCTCCTGGGTCATGCCGGTGAACGTAACAGCTCTGCAATGTCTTGCGGAAGAGCTTGCAGGGGCTTGTAACGCCTGTCGGGGCGGCTCCGGGGCGGCCCTGAGGCGGCTACGGGGCGGATCCGGGGCGCCCGCCGGGGCACTCCGGCGCATGTGTCAAGCGCCCGGGCGGCCACCGGAGAGACACGTGGGGGTAACGATCCCGGTCGCTTTCAGAATTTTGCTGCAAGGTCTTTCGATCGATTTGCATCCCTGTTACGTTCCTCGGCAACTCGGCGCCGCGATGGCGCGGCCGGCTTTGGAGGAGTTCAGATGCGACGTGGCATAGCGGCCACTGCGCTCGTCGCGGCGATGGCGCTCGCGGCGACCGCATGCGGCGGTGATGACGGCGGTAGCGGCGGGGGCAACAAGTCGGCCGGGGAGATCTCCGGCACCGTGACCTACTGGGACACCTCGAACGAAGCCGAGAAGGGCACGTACAAGAAGCTCGCCGAGGACTTCAGCAAGAAGTACCCGAAGGTCAAGGTCAACTACGTCAGCGTGCCGTTCGGCGATGCGCTGAAGAACTTCAAGAACGCGGCGGGCAGCGGCGGCTCCGGCGCCCCGGACGTGCTGCGCACCGAGGTCGCCTGGACCCAGGACCTCGCCAACATCGGCTATCTGGCCCCGCTGGACGGCACCGCCGCCCTCGACAAGGAGTCGGACTATCTGCCGAAGGCCGCCGCCGGCACCAAGTTCAAGGGCAAGACGTACGCCGTGCCGCAGGTCATCGACACCCTCGGCCTCTTCTACAACAAGAAGCTGCTGAAGGAGGCGGGCGTCGAGCCGCCGACCAGCTGGACCGAGCTCAAGGCCGTCGCGAAGAAGATCAAGCAGAAGACCGGTAAGACCGGTCTGTATCTGCGCGGCGACGACGCCTACTTCTATCTGCCGTTCATCTACGGCGAGGGCGGCGACCTGCTGGACACCGACGCCAAGAAGATCACCGTCGACGAGGAGCCCGGCGTCAGGGCCTTCGCCACCGCCCGCGACCTGGTCAAGTCCGGTGCGGCGATCACCGACGCCACCGACGGCTGGGACAACATGCAGAACGCCATCAAGAACGGCGACGTCGCGATGACCATCAACGGGCCGTGGGCGATCGAGGACACCCTGGCCGGCAAGGCGTTCAAGGACGACAAGTCCAACCTCGGCGTGGTCCCCGTCCCGGCCGGCAGCAAGGCCCAGGGCGCCCCGCAGGGCGGTCAGAACCTCACCGTCTACGCCGGGTCCAAGAACCTGGACGCCTCCTACGCCTTCGTCAAGTACATGAGCTCGGCCGAGGTCCAGGCCAAGACCACCGAGAAGCTGAGCCTGCTGCCGACCCGCACCTCGGTCTACGCGAACAAGGCGGTCGCGGCCAACGCCAACGTCAAGTTCTTCAAGGCGGCCGTGGACAAGGCCGTCGAACGCCCCTGGATCCCCGAGGGCAACAGCCTCTTCCAGGCGATCCTGGTCGAGTACCCGAACGTGGTGACCGGCAGGACCTCCCCCGAGAAGGCCGCCGAGTCGGTGGCCGCCGCGTACCGCAAGCTCCTCAAGGGCGACTGGAAGTAGGGACCCGCGACGATGGCTGTCGAGACCGGCCAGTCGGCAGGATCGGCCGGGGGGGCGGGGGGGGCGCGCCGGCCGGGGCGCGCGGAGGGGATCTCACACCACTTTAAACCCCAGACCCAACAAACAATAAGTGG
>NZ_JBSFMM010000506.1:0-2241 GCF_053599555.1 Streptomyces sp. NPDC000941 | reverse complement strand
CCCAACCACTGGGGCGGACTCATCGACCTCCCCACCACCCCCACACCACAACACCTCCACCACCTCACCACCGCCCTCACCACCCAACACAACGACGATCAGCTGGCCATCCGCGACACGGGGCTACAGACCCGACGCCTGGCCCGGACCACTACCACATCCAGCAACCCCCAGCCCTGGAAGCCCCACGGCACCATCCTCATCACCGGCGGCACCGGAGCCATCGGCACCCACATCGCCACCTGGATCGCCACCCACCACCCCCACTGCCACCTCCTCCTCACCAACCGACAAGGACCCAACACACCCCACAACACCCAACTCCACCACCACCTCACCCAACTCGGCACCACCACCACCATCACCACCTGCGACACCACCAACCCCAACCAACTCACCAACCTCCTCAACACCATCCCCCCAACCCACCCCCTCACCACCATCATCCACACCGCAGGTGTCCTCGACGACGCCACACTGACCGCTCAGACTCACGATCGCCTGTCGACCGTTCTTGGCCCCAAGGCACACGCCGCCCACCATCTGCACAACCTCACCCGACATCTGGACCTCGATGCCTTTGTTCTGATCTCCTCCACGGCGGCCACCTTCGGCAGCCCTGGGCAGGCCAACTACGCCGCCGCCAACGCCTACCTCGACGCCCTGGCCCAGCACCGCCGCGCCCAAGGACTCCCTGCCACCTCCGTCGCCTGGGGACTGTGGGAACAGGGCGGCCTGGCCAACGCCGAAATCACCGGGCACCTCGCACGCCGAGGTCTGCTCCCGATGCCCACGGAACCGGCGCTCACCGCGCTTTCGCAGGCCATCGCCACCCCGGGCCAAGCCCACCACATCATCGCCGACATCGACTGGGGTGCCTTCGCCGTCAATCTCAGCCCCAGCGGCGAATCCGTTCCGCTCACCCAGGACATTCCCGAGGCCCAGAGGCAACGTACCCGGCAGGCGATGGATCAGGATTCCGAGACGGCCCTGCACCGGCAACTGGCCGACCGGAACCCGGGAGAGCAGCGGGAGGTGCTTCTCCAACTCGTACGGGCGCAGGTGGCCGCGGTCCTCGGACACAGCGACGTCGACGCGGTGCCCTCCGACCGGCCCTTCAAGGAACTGGGACTCGATTCCCTCGCCGCTGTCGAGACCCGCAACCGGCTGACCGCCCTCGCCGGACTCCGTCTCCCCACCAGCCTCATCTTCGATCACCCGACGCCGACCAAGCTCGCCCAGTATCTGCAAACCGAATTGGCGGGTGAGGAATCCGGCCCAGCGAGCGCACCACCATCCAGTCCCGCTGCCAAAGCCGACGACTCCATCGCGATCATCGGCATGGCGTGCCGGTTCCCGGGCGGCGTGAGTACGCCCGAGGAGTTCTGGGATCTCGTCCTCATGGAACGCGACGCGATCGCGGACTTCCCGACAAACCGCGGCTGGGATCTTGCGGGAATCTTCCACCCTGACCCCGCACACAAGGGCACCTGTTACACCCAGCAGGGCGGCTTCTTGTACGACGCCGCCGAGTTCGACCCCGCCTTCTTCGACATCAGCCCCCGCGAGGCCCTGGCCATGGACCCCCAGCAGCGGCTCTTGCTGGAGACCAGCTGGGAGGCTCTGGAGCGAGCGCACATCGACCCACGGTCGCTGCAAGGCAGTCCTGTCGGTGTCTTCACCGGCATCAACGCCCAGGACTACGCGATCCACCTGGAGCGTTCACCGGAGTCCGTCGAGGGCTACGTCCTCACCGGCAGCTCGAGCAGCATCGCATCGGGCCGAATCGCTTACACCCTGGGCTTGGAGGGTCCCGCCGTCACCGTGGACACGGCGTGTTCGTCGTCCCTGGTCGCCCTGCATCTGGCCAGCCAGGCACTGCGGTCAGGGGAATGCACGATGGCCTTGGCCGGCGGCGTCACCGTCATGTCCACCCCCACCACTTTCGTCGAGTTCGCGCGACAGCGGGGCCTGTCCACAGACGGTCGGTGCCGCGCCTTCTCCTCCACCGCTGATGGAACCGGCTGGGGCGAGGGCGTGGGCATCTTGTTGGTGGAGCGGTTGTCGGATGCGCGGCGGTTGGGGCATCGGGTGTTGGCGGTGGTGCGGGGTAGTGCGGTGAATCAGGACGGGGCGAGTAACGGGCTGACGGCGCCGAATGGTCCGTCGCAGCAGCGGGTGATCCGGCAGGCGCTGGCCGCGGCAAGGCTGACGGCCCCGGAGATCGACGCGGTGGAGGGG
>NZ_JBSFMM010000505.1:0-2285 GCF_053599555.1 Streptomyces sp. NPDC000941 | reverse complement strand
CGAAGGCCAGACCGGCCGCCCCGGCGCCCTCGGCCAGGGGGCGGCCGGGGCGGATCAGCTCCGGCCGCTCGCCCACCGCACGGGCGTCGACATTGGTGCTCTCCAGGTCCACCTCGACCAGCGCCCCGGTCGGAACCGTCACCACACCGTCGTCGCCGGACAGTTCCAGCGCGGCGGTGGTACGGCGGCGCAGCCGGCCGATGACCGGCTCCAGCCGCAGGATCTCGTGCAGGATCGCGATCCGGCCGGGCTCGTCCGCGGCCCGGTACCGCCCGAGCAGCGCGTCGTCGGTGAACAGATGCCAGGCCGCGACATTGACGAACTCCCGGGTGGTGATCATGCCCGCCGCGGCGAAGGTCAGACACTCGCCCAGGATCTCCCCGGTCGAGCACCCTTCGTCGAGCAGATGGGAGATCAGATCGTCCCGGCGCTGTCCGCGGCGGGCCCGCACGGCCGGGCGTACGTCGGCCAGATAGACCCGCAACCAGTTCACGTGTCGACGCAGCAGCCAGTGGATACCGTGCAGGCTGGTCAACCCCGGCGTCCCGAACTTCTCGGGGAAGAAGCGCTCCAGCCGGCGCCGGATGCCGGGCCGGCTCTCCGTCAGACCGATGACGGACGCGGCCACCTCGATCGCCAGATGGAAACTCAGATCGGCCAGATGTGCCCGCTCCGCGGCGCGGACCTTGTCGATCTGCGCCTCCGCGACCCGGACCATGACCTCGCGGTACCGCTCGTCGACACGGCGAGGCGTGAAGAACCGGGCGGTCTGCCGTCGGTGTTCCCGGTGTTCGGGGCCGTCCCGGTACAGCACCGGCCGCCGGAGCCCCGACGGCAGCTTCTCCACGGTCTCGATGCCCAGACCGGCCTGTACGGCGCCAGTGCTGCGCAACACGGCGCGGGCCTCCGCGTATCCGCACACCTGCCAGACCCCGTCGGGCCCCCGCCGTACCGGGCAGCCGTCCGGGGCCGCCGCTCGCTCGATCTTGCGTGCCCCGTATCCCATACGTATCCCGTCCTGGCGCCGCATCGCGCGGTGTGGGCCCGTCCGTCAAGGACACTCGTCCCCCGCTCCGAACCGGACTAACCGGCCCTGTCTCCCGGCTCGGTCAGGCGGGGGCACACGGGGCCTGACCCGCGTGGTGTCAGAAACGGGCGCCGAGGGCCGAGCCGTCGCGGGGGACGAGGAAGGCCGAGGACGGGATCGAGCCGTCCGCCGCGCGGGGGCCGGTGATCTTCGCCTGGTCGGTGCTCAGCACCGAGCTCTCGTTCCACACCCCGCCCAGGTCCCAGGAGTTGCCCTTCGAGGTGGAGCTGCCGAGCTGGACCGGCTCGGTGTCCAGCAGCGAGAGGTTCGCGGTGAGCGTGGCGCGCGACCGGTCCGTCCGGAAGCCGCTGCCGCCGTTGCGGTAGGTGGTGGTGCGGGAGATGGCGAGGGCGCCCGGGTTGCCGTTGTCCGTGACGCCGTGCGCCGCGTTGCCGAAGGCGATGGCGTTGCGCAGTGAATGGTCGGCGGGCGGGTCCACATCGCCACCGCCGCCCATCTTGAAGCCGTTGCCGTCACCGGTGAAGTCGGGGAAGTTCCACCGGTTGAACCCGTTGCCGTAGGCGATCGTGTTCTCGATGGCGATGGGGGAGGTGAACTCCCAGGCGTCGAAGCCGTCGTCCGCGTTGTTCCACAGCCTGGCCCCGCGGACTCGATTGCCCTCGCCCTGCCCCTCCTTGATGGCCAGGCCGTCGGCGCTCTCGCCGTTTTTGCGCGGGTCGCGGTTGCCGTACGAGTCGAGGTTCGCGATCAGGTTGCGACTGGAGGCGCCCTGGAGCTGGAAACCGGACTCGTAGTTGTCGCGCGTGGTCAGGCCGGTGAACTCGTTGTCGTTGCAGCCGGCGCAGTAGATCCCGTACGGCCCGTGGACGATCTCCAGACCCCGGATCCGCCAGTACGAGGCCTCCTGGTGGATGGCCCCGCGCTCGGCCCGGGGGATGGAGCCGCCGACCGGGGTGTGGCTGGCGGGCAGCCGCTCGCCGTCGATGACGACGTGCTCACCGGAGTAGTTGGTCAGCGTGATGGGGCTGCCCGCCGTACCGGAGGTGGCGATCGTGATGTTGTCGGTCAGCTCGTAGGTGCCGCCGCGGACCGCGATGGTGTCTCCGGGCCCGCTTCGGTCCACCGCCATCTGGATGGTGGCCAGCGGGTCCTCCAGGGTGCCCGCGCCGGTGTCGTGCCCGCCCGGGGCCACGACGATCTGCCGCGCCGCGGCGGCGGCGGGCGCCGCGGGTAATGC
>NZ_JBSFMM010000504.1:0-2310 GCF_053599555.1 Streptomyces sp. NPDC000941 | reverse complement strand
CCGCCGCTGTGGCCGGCGGCCGCGAGCCAGGTCTTCGAGGCGGGCGATGAGCTGGCGGTGGGGCAGGCGGTGCGGCAGCAGTACGTCGCGGTGCGCGAGCAGACCCACCCGGGGGCCTTCGAGGCCGGCCCGGGTGTGGGGCAGATGGGGTAGCGGTCGGGTCGAGCCGGGCCGCCGTCAGTCCAGATAGCCGCGGAGCTGGTCCGCGAACGCGTGGTCCCGCAGCTTGTTGAGCGTCTTCGACTCGATCTGCCGGATCCGCTCCCGCGTCACCCCGAAGATCCGCCCTATCTCCTCCAGCGTCCGGGGCCGCCCGTCGGCCAGCCCGTACCGCAGCTGCACCACCTTCCGCTCCCGCTCCCCGAGCGTGGAGAGCACGGCCTCCAGATGCTCCCGCAGCAGCAGGAACGCCGCGGACTCGACCGGCGAGGCGGCATCCCCGTCCTCGATCAGATCGCCGAGCGCGACATCGTCCTCCTCGCCGACGGGCGCGTGCAGCGACACCGGCTCCTGGGCCAGACGCAGCACCTCGCTCACCCGCTCCGGGGGGAGGTCGAGGTGGTGGGCGACCTCCTCGGACGTGGGCTCGTAGCCGCGCTCCTGGAGCATCCGGCGCTGCACCCGCACCACCCGGTTGATCAGCTCGACGACATGCACCGGAACCCGGATCGTACGGGCCTGGTCCGCGAGGGCGCGGGACATGGCCTGGCGGATCCACCAGGTCGCGTACGTCGAGAACTTGTACCCGCGGGCGTAGTCGAACTTCTCCACGGCGCGGATCAGCCCGAGGTTGCCCTCCTGCACCAGGTCGAGCATGGTCAGGCCCCTGCCGACGTAGCGCTTGGCCACGGAGACGACGAGGCGGAGGTTGGCCTCGATGAGGCGGCGCTTGGCCATCCGGCCCAGGACGACCAGCTGGTCGAGGTCGTGGGCGAGCTGGGTGTCGAGGTCGGGGGTGCTGCTCAGCTTCTCCTCGGCGAACAGCCCCGCCTCGACGCGGCGCGCGAGCTCCACTTCCTCGGCGGCGGACAGCAGCGGGATGCGGCCGATCTCGCGGAGGTACTGGCGGAAGAGGTCGGAGGAGGGGCCGCTGGAGGTCTCGGCGCGTACGGCCGGCTCGGGGGCCTCCTCGGGGGTCTCCTCGGGCGCGTCGGCGGCCTCGGGGGCGTCGGCGGCCTCGGGGGCGTCGGCGGTCTCAGAGGTCTCGGCGGTCTCGGGTCGCTCTGAGGGTTCGGCGGCCTCCTCGGCTTCCGCGGGCTCGGGGAGTTCCGCGACTTCCGGCGGCTCCGCTTCCGGTCCGGCGGTTACGGCCGCCAGTGCCTCCACCGTCTCCAGCACGGCCGGTGCCGAGGCCGCGGTCGGTCTGGAGTCGGCGTGTGGGTGAGGGGGCTGCGGCGGCGTCGCCGTAGGGGCCGCGTCGGTCAGGGTCTGGGTCTGCACGGGGGCGACCTCCAGGGTGATCGCTGCTGAGGCGGCAGAACGATCGGGTACGGCTGCGGCGGCCACGCCACCGTCCGTCCCGTACATCATGAGCGGATCTGCGGGGGAATCCGGCCCTTCCTGGCCAACACCGCCGCGCTCCGAGGACTCAGGCACCGCAACCCAGTGTGGAGTACGACACAGGCCCGCCACGAGGGGCGTGCGAGCACTTTTTGCGCTGCGGGCCGTGACCGGCCGGTTACAGCGCAGGGCCACGGCCCCCCGCGGACGCTGCTTACAGGGCCGCGGCGCCCTTCTCGCGGAGGGACTGCCCGTACTGCTGCAGGACCCACAGCTCGTTCTGCACGGCGGCGAGGTGGTCGGCGTCCGCGCCGGCGCTGAGGCGCTGGAGGGCGCCCTGGACCTCGCCGATCCGCTGGTTCACCGCGGCCAGCCGGACGGTCACCAACTGGACGCCCGCGTACACCTCGTCGGGGTCGCGGCGGGTGTTCAGGGCCTCGACCGCGAGCTCGGTGACCATCGCGCGCACCGTGTCGTCAGGGGCGACGTCGCGGACCCGCGCCAGATAGTCGCCTTCGGCGGCGCTCGCCCCGCCCGCGTCCTCGATGGTGCGGCGCACGGCGGCGTACGGCGGGGCGGTGAACTCGTCGATCCCGTACGCGTCGAAGGCCGGGGAGACCAGCTCCGGGCGCTGGAGGGCGAGCTTCAGCAGCTCGCGCTCGACGCGGTGGGCGGGGCTGCGGAGGTTCAGCGCGGGGCCGCGCGAGGGCTGCGGGCCGCCGCCGGGGCCTCCACCTTGGCCGGGGCCGCCATAGCCTCCGCCCGGGCCGCCCGGGCCGCCGCCGCGGCGGGGGCCGCCCTGCTGTGGGC
>NZ_JBSFMM010000503.1:0-2321 GCF_053599555.1 Streptomyces sp. NPDC000941 | reverse complement strand
TTCTGGTGGCCGAAGTTCACCGGCAAGATGCTGGACGAGCGCCTGGGCAAGATCACCTTCTGGACGCTGTTCATCGGCTTCCACGGCACGTTCCTCGTCCAGCACTGGCTGGGGACGGAAGGAATGATCCGCAGGATCCCGGACTATCTCGCCGCCGACGGCTTCACCACGCTGAACACCGTCTCGACGATCTTCTCCTTTGTGCTCGGCCTGTCGATCCTGCCGTTCTTCTACAACATCTGGAAGACCGCCAAGTACGGCGAGAAGATCGAGGTCGACGACCCGTGGGGCTACGGCCGCTCGCTGGAGTGGGCGACCTCCTGCCCGCCGCCCCGGCACAACTTCACCTCGCTGCCCCAGATCCGGTCTGAATCCCCGGCGTTCGATCTGCACCACCCGGAGGTCGCCGAGCGGGAGCGCCAGATATGAGCGTGTCTTGGCGCGCTGTGCGGGCTGGACTGAGGAGCCGCGCAGCGACGGAGGAGCGAGCAGTGACGAGGGAAGCCCGCGCGTTGGAGCGCGCCAAGACTGAGCGGGGGAGAGGGGCATGAGCGCGCCGTGGCCCGGCGATATCGCCATGGGCATCAGCCAACTGGAGGGCTATCTGCTGCTCCAGGCGGAACGCGAGCGGGCCTGCGACCGGGCCCGCCGGTTCGTGGGCCGGCTGGACTGGCTGACCGTCGCCCAGCGCGAGGAGGTCGAACGCCTCTACGCGCAGGACCAGTGGGACCTCACCGAGCAGAACCTGCACAAGGTGGCGCGGCGCGCCGAGGAACTGCGCGCGGAGTACCAGGGGATCTACCGCCGGCTGCGGCTCCGGTTGCTGGTGGCCGCCCTGCTCGGCGGGGTCGCCCTGACCATCGTCGCCACCACGCTCGCGGCGGGGTAACGGCGGCGGGTACGTGAGGAGAGCCGAGCCCTCCACCCCCCTCGGCGGCACGCCCCCGTCGTGCCGCCGCGAGGGGGCTATTTGACGAAGTCGGGGAGCACTCTGGCCGGCCAGGTGCCGACCGTCAGCATGCCCGCCGAGTAGGCGCGGGACACCAGGGCCGCGCGGTTGGGCGCCTTGAGCTTCCGCAGCATCGAGCTCACGTGGTATTCGATGCCCTGCCTGCTCAGATAGAGCTTGGAGGCCAGCTGTACGGTCGAGGCGCCGGTGGCCACCCCTTCGAGTATCTGGGCCTCCATAGGGGAGAGCAACAGCCGCCGCAGCGTGGTGGCTTCGTCGAGGACCGCCTCGTCGTCCGGTTTGACCAGTACGACGATGGCGGACAGCTGATCCGAGGGGCCCTCGATGGCCGTACCGGTCAGATCGCCGGAGAACACCTGGCCGTCCGTGCGGCATCCGACGACGCGCTCGGTGAACCGGGTGCGCCGCCCGTCGTGCAGACGAGAGAAGTGTTCGCGCAGCACGGTAGGGGCGCTGGGGTGCAGCAGATCGAACAATTCGCGGCCGCACAGCTCCGCCGACGAACCGCCGAAGTGGCGGAAGAAGTCGTCGTCACCCGCGAGGATCCGCAGGTCGGAGGTGAGGGTGGCCATACCGGTGGCGTACCGGCCGCCCCCTTGGGAGGCTTTGGGGCGATCGGGGGTGACCTGGGCGGTGTGGGGGTGGGCAGCCAAGGGTAGTCACCACTTTCTGTCGTATCGGCAACGGATGTGGATTCTGGTGACGGGTGTTTAGATCCGCTTCAAGGTGTATACCAATGTTGCGACCCATTGCCACTGACCGTTTCCGAAAGACTTGCGCCCGTTTCTGCCCGAGTGGAGTTTTGCCTGGGGTTCAGCCGTGTGTGGACAACTCCGCGCCGCATACGGCCGCCTGGGCCTGTGCGGCGAGGCTCCGCCGGTCGTCCACGCCCGGCAGGGCCGACAGCGGCTGGTGTATCCGCATCCGCACGGTCAGCCCGGTGGCGCGCAGGACCCGCCGTACGGAGCTGCCGAAGTCGTCCTCGCCGACGAAGGCGGCCACCGTGGTCGGCGCTCCATGCTGAAGGTAGTCCAGGGTCACCGGCCGGATCGGCGCCCCCGCGTCGATCGCCGCCTGGAAGGTGGCCCGCCGGAAGTTGCCGCCCGTTCCGGCGCACCAGGTGACGCCCTGCGGGAAGACCATGACCGAATGGCCGGAACGCAACTGCCCGGACACCATCGCGACGGTGTCCGGCAGCCCGCGCAGGGTGGACCGGTCGATGAACAGCGTCCCCGCCCGCCGCACCAGCGAGCCGATGCTGATCGAGGCGGACAAGTCGCGCATGAACCGGCCGCGGACAGTGGAGGCACGGTGCTGGTCAGCGGAGGCACCGGCTCCTGGGGCGCCCGGG
>NZ_JBSFMM010000502.1:0-2322 GCF_053599555.1 Streptomyces sp. NPDC000941 | reverse complement strand
CGGCGGCGGGCGCGGCGGCGGGGCCGGCGGCCAGGGCCGAGCCGGCGGCGGTGGCGGCCAGCACGGCGGCCAGGGCGGACAGCGTGACGGAACGTCGCATGGCGACTCCTTCGCACAGGCCGCGGCGAGCGGCATGGAACGGCACGCGCGGGCCGCACCGGCGGTGTTGGGCCTCGCGCGTGATCACAGCGCGCTCAGGGTGGCAGAAGAGCCCGCCCGGCGGAACCCGTTGATCAGCTGCTGAAACGCCGCCCCGGCCGCCCCTGCGTCAGAGGGGCCGGCCGATGGTACGTCAGCAGGCTCGGCCCGCACCGGAGTCGGCGGGCTCGGCCCCCCGAATCACCAGACGTCGGCCGGGGCGACGTCCTGCAGCCGGGCGAGAAGTTCCGCGGCGCGCTTGGCGACCACGTCCCGGTCGCCCTCCGACAGCGCCGAGCCCATCCCGCAGGCGACCGCTCCGGCGGCGATCCACTCCGGCGCTTCGGCGACGGTCACCCCGCCGGTGGGCAGCAGGGCGGCCTGCGGCAGGGCGGCCCGTACGTCCCTGACCCAGCGGGGGCTGTGGGCGGAGGCCGGGAACAGCTTGAGGGCGTCCGCGCCCAGCTCCAGTGCGCGCACCATCTCGGTGGGCGTGGCGACGCCGGGGAAGACCGGCAGGCCGTAGCGGTGGCCGGTGCGGATCACCTCCGGGTCCAGGCTCGGGGAGACCAGGAACCGGGCGCCCGCGTCGACCGCCATCCGGGCGGAGGCGGCGTCCAGCACCGTGCCCGCGCCGATCACCGCCTCGTCACCGACCTCGCGGACCAGGGTGGTGACGGCCTCCAGCGCGAAGGGGGTGGTCAGCGAGAACTCCACGGTGGTGAGGCCGGCGGAGAGCAGGGTGTCCGCCGTCGCGGTCGCGTGGTCATAGCTGTCGCTGCGGATGATGGCGAAGATCCGCTGTGCGAGCGCGGCCCGGGTGATCTCCCAGCGGTACACGGCAATTCGCCGCCTTTCCTCTCAGAAGGGTCTCCTGGAGATGCCGCCCCGGGGTGCCTCCGGGATATGCGGCCTTTCGCTTTGCGGTTGTCGATGCGGGGGAAGCACTGCGTGGGGGGCGCGGGCTCAGCGGTGGACGGAGTCGGCGACGCCGGTGAACGCGGCGAGGGCCCGCTCACGCCCCGCCGCGCTGGGCAGCCCGTCCGTATCGGTCGCGGTCTGGACGACCAGCGCGGCGACGCAGGCGCCCTCGGCGAGCGCCTGGGGCTCGGGCAGCCCGCGCAGCCGCCCCGACAGATACCCCGCCGCGAAGGCGTCTCCCGCGCCCACGGGGTCGGCCACCGGCACCGGATAGGGCGGCTGGTCCCAGCGCCCGTCCGCGGTCACGGCGGTCGCCGAGCGGTCGGCGCGCTTGATGACGACGGTGTGCGCCCGGCCGTCCAGCAGCTCCACCGCGGCCTCGTCGGCGGATCTGCCGGTCAGCAGCTCCAGCTCGTCCTCGCCCGCCAGGACCAGCTCGGCCTCGCGCAGCAGCGGCCCGACCGTCTGGGCCCACTGCGCCGCGCCGCCCAGCTTGCGCCGCACATTCGGATCGAAGGAGACCTCCGCCCCCGCGGCACGGGCCACCTCGATCAACCGGTCCGTGGCGCCCGCCGCGGTCGGCGACAGCATCGGGGTGATCCCAGAGATATGCACGAGGCGGGCGCCGCTGACGGCCTCGGCCGATATGTGCTCGGGCGCGAGCCGGGAGCCGGCCGAGCCGGAGCGGTAGTACTGCACATCGATGGCGCGCCGCGGATGGCTGTCGCGCAGCAGCAGCCCGGTCGGGGCCTGCTCGTCCACCCCGACGAACGCCACATCCACGCCGTCGGCGCGCAGCTCGCGCAGCACGGCCTGGCCGGCCGGATCCGCGCCCACCCGGCCCAGCCAGCGGGCGCTGTGGCCGAGCCGGGCCAGGCCGGTGGCCACATTGGACTCCGCTCCGGCGACCGAGCGGCGGAAGTGCACGGCCTGCTCCAGGGGAACCCCGGGCTCGGCGAGCAACAACAGCATCGCCTCACCGCATGTGACCACTTCAGGGCCGCTCGCCACCGATGCCTCCCCTTGCTCCCCGCCCGTCCCCTTCTCCCGGAAACGCTACCTGGCGGCACCGACAGCCGCCCCCGCGGGGTTCAGGCCACTTGTCGGCCCGTCAAATCCCGTCGTACGCAATGCCGTTGTGGCCTGCGGAAGCGGGCGTACGACACGGCGGCTGCCGGGTGCACAACGCGGCGGCCGCTGCCTGCGAGCAGGGGGCGGCGGCCGGGCGGGGGGGGGGGGGGTTGGGGGGGGGGGGGCAGTGGG
>NZ_JBSFMM010000501.1:0-2322 GCF_053599555.1 Streptomyces sp. NPDC000941 | reverse complement strand
TCGGCTGGCGGCGCTGGCCCGCGCCCGCCGCGGCGGGGGTGGGCCCGTCGCCGTCCTCGGCGCGCGGCTGCGGGGTGACGTCCTGCGGCTTCTGCTCTCCCTCCGCGTCGGCCTTGGCCGACGCGGAGGCGCGCTTGGCGCGCACCCGCTTGGCCAGGGCCTTCATCTGCGGGTCGCGCTCCTTGAGGTCGGCCACCAGCGGGGTGGCGATGAAGATCGAGGAGTACGCACCGGCCGCGAGGCCGACGAACAGGGCCAGCGAGATGTCGTTGAGCATGCCCGCGCCGAGCGCCCCGCCACCGATGAACAGCAGCGCGCCGACCGGCAGCAGCGCCACGACCGTGGTGTTGATGGAACGCACCAGGGTCGAGTTGAGGCTGCGGTTGGCGATCTCGCTGTAGGTGAAGCGGGTCTGCTTGGTGAGGTCCTTCGACGCTTCCTTGAGACCGTCGAAGACGACGACGGTGTCATAGAGCGAGTAACCGAGGATGGTCAGCAGACCGATCACGGTACCCGGGGTGACCTCGAAGCCGACCAGCGCGTACACCCCGACCGTGATGGTGAGGTCGTGGATGAGCGCGATCAGTGCGGCGAGCGCCATGCGCCATTCGAAGGCGATGGCGAGATAGATCACCACCAGGATCATGAAGATCGCCAGACCCTGCCAGGCCTTGTTGGCGATCTCCTCACCCCAGCTGGGGCCGACCAGCTGGGTTTCGATCTCGCTGACCTTGACGTCCATCTCCCTGGCGAGCTTCTCCTGGACCGGCAGGGCCTCCTTGGTGCCCAGCTCGCTGATCTGGATCCGCAGCCCGCCACGGCCGAGCTCCTGGACGACCGCGGTGTGGCCGCCGGACGCCGACTCCGCCACCTCGCGCGCCTGGGAGGCCGACACGCTGGTCTTGGGAGTCTCGAAGACCGCTCCGCCGGAGAACTCGATGCCCAGGTTGAGCCCGCGCACCGCCAGGCCCACGATCGCCGTGATGGTGATCAGTATCGAGACGCCGTACCAGAGCTTCCGCTTGCCGACGAAGTCGTAGCCGACCTCGCCTCGGTAGAGCTTGGCGCCGAGAGTGCCGAGTCGTGACATCTCACGCCTCCTTCGGGTCGGCGGGGGCGGGGGCGGTGCTGCGGCGGCTGCGGCGCAGCGGCGGCTTGGCGCCCAGGCGCCGCGGATCCAGGCCGGACCACGGGTGACCGCTCGCGAAGAACTTGCGCCGGGCGAGGATCGTCATCAACGGCTTGGTGAACAGGAACACCACCACGACGTCCAGCAGCGTGGTGAGGCCCAGGGTGAAGGCGAAGCCCTGCACCTTGCCGACCGTCACGATGTAGAGCACCGCGGCCGCGAGGAACGACACGAAGTCGGACACCAGGATGGTGCGCCGGGCGCGCGGCCAGCCGCGCTCCACGGCCGGACGCAGCGTGCGGCCCTCGCGGATCTCGTCCCTTATGCGCTCGAAGTACACGATGAAGGAGTCGGCCGTGATACCGATCGCGACGATCGCACCACAGACGGCCGGCAGGTTCAGCGCGAAGCCGATACCCGGGCCGAGCAGCACCATGATCGTGTAGCTCAGGACAGCGGAGACCCCGAGGCTGGCCAGGGCGATCAGCGCCAGACCCCGGTAGTAGACGACCAGGTAGACCACCACGAGCGCGAGGCCGATGGCGCCCGCGATCAGTCCGGCCTCCAACTGCTCACCGCCGAGCGCGGCGGAGACGGTGGTCTCGTCCGCGATGTCGAACGACAGCGGCAGCGCGCCGTAGGACAGCACGTTGGCCAGGTCCGCGGTGTTCTTCTGGTCGAAGTCGGGGCCGGAGATCTGGGCCCGGCCGCCGACGATGGACTCGTCGACCCTGGGGTCGGAGTAGACCTCGCCGTCCAGGACGATCGCGAACTGGTTCTGCGGCGGCTGCTGCTTGGCCAGCTCGCCGGTCACCTTGGCCCACTTCTTGCCACCGCTGCCGGTGAAGTTGAGCTCGACGATCCAGCCCCCGCCGCCCTGGCTGTCGTAGACGGACGCGGCGTCCTTGACGTCGGTGCCCTCCACCTGGGACGGGCCGAGGATGAACTTGCGCGAGCCGTCCCGGTCACAGGCGACGACGGAATCGCTCGGCTTGGCGCCGGCGGCCTTCTCCCGGGCCTTGGCCCGGTCCTGCGGGGTGGTGCACTCCAGGTCCGCGAGCTGCTTGGTCAGATCGTCGGCCTTGGCGGAGTCACCCTTGGGGGTCTCGGTCGCCTTGGGCGTCTCGCTCGCCTTGGGGCTGCTGGAGGCGCTGGGGCTCTCCGAGGCGCTGGGCGTCTTGTCGGCCTTCAGG
>NZ_JBSFMM010000500.1:0-2344 GCF_053599555.1 Streptomyces sp. NPDC000941 | reverse complement strand
CGCCGCGCGGGCCGCCGCCCGCAGCGCCCGCCACCACTACCGCGCCGCCGAGGAGGCCGCGGACGAGACGGCGAGGGGGCCCGCGGCGGAGTTCCGCGAGGCTGTCCGGGACCGCCTCCAGGCCGCCGAGGAGGCGGCGGCGGCGAAGGCCCAGGCCGTCCGCGACGCCCTGTGGGCACAGCTCCTGGAGACCACCGCCGCGCAGACCGGGCAGCCGGAGGCCGAGCAGACCGAGGAGCGGTGGACCGCCGCGGACCAGCGGCTCGCCGAGGCCCGCGAGGAGCAGGCCGCCGCCGACCGCCTCGTCGCCGGCATCCGGCAGGACGAGCGGGACCGGCTCGTCACCGAGGCGCGGCGGGAGCGCGACGAGGTCACCGACGGGGCGGCCCGGCGCGTGGTGAGCGCCGACGACGCCGTCCAGGCCGCCCACCACACCCTGCGCACGGCCGAACGCGCCCGGGACACCCGGCTGGCGGAGCTGGCCAAGCAGCGCACGACCGCCGAGACCGCCGCCGACACTCTGCACCGGCTGCACGGCGAGACCAGCCGGCTGACCCGCTGGCACCAACTGCCCGACGACCCGGGCAGCGGCGAGGAGGGCGCGGTCCGCACCCGCGCCGGGGTGCCCGAACCCCGGCTCACGAGCGGAGAGCTGACGGGCGGAGAGCTGACGGGCCGGACAGGGACCACACTCCTGGAGACGGTCACCGAGGAATCCGAGGAATCCCCGGTCTACACCCCCGCCACCGTCCTTGCGGACGGCTCGCCCGCCCTGACCTCGCCCGACGGCACCACCCACCCGCTGCGCGACGTGCCCAAGGACGGCAAGTCCTTCTACCACGCGTTCATCGCCGCCCACGGCCGGATCACCGACGACGCCGACACCCTCCGCGGCCGGTACGCCGAAGCACTGGCCGCCCTCCCCGACGACTCCCCGCTGCTGGCCTACCTCGTCCCGGACGAGAAGGACACCTTCAGCGCGCCCGAGGTCGAGGCTGCCGGGCTCGACCTGGGCACCGGCACCCCCGAGCGCCGCGAGTTCGAGGCCTTCGGCGTGATCCCGCACTCGGCCGGGGACCTGCCCACCCCCGACCGGCGCCACCACCCGCTGACCCCGGCCCAGCGCCGCGGTCTGGCGGCCGCGCAGCTGCGCCGCCTGGCCGCCCACGTCAACAAGCAGACCTGGGACAACGCCGCCGCCGATCTGCTGCCCGCGCTCGCGGCCTGGATCCATGGCACCGTCGTCCGCGTCGTCCGCGACGACGGCAGCTTCCTCGACTACGCCCCGGACCCGGAGCGGCCGCTGCCCGAGGACGCCCCCCGGGTCGTCGTCCACCTCGCCGACGAGCGCTTCCGCGCCGTACTGCCGGACGAGGTGGCCGCGGGACCGGCCGCCCCCGCCCCGGCCACCCCCGCCAAGCCCCCGGCGGACGACGCGCTGCCCGCCCACGCCCACCGCCCGTGGACCTGGGAGGGCCTGACCGACGACGAGTCCGAGCCGGAGCCCAAGTACGACGCGGCATCGGACCTCAACCGGCTGACGGACCCCGATGGTTACGCGTACCAGCTCGTCGCGCCACCCGGCGACGGAAACCGCTTCTACGCCGCCCTGGCCATGGCCGTGAACGCGGCCGGGCTGCGCCTCCCCGACGGCGGCGAGTATCAACCCCAGGACCTGTCCTGGTCGGCCCGCCTGCCACTGCCCAGCACGGCGCGGCTCGACTGGCGGGCGACCTTCCGCGCCGGGGAGCTGGCGGTGGCCGGGATCGGGCTCACCGACGGCCAGCGGCGGCAGTTCGAGCGCAGCGGCGGCCGGCTGCCCTGGCTGCCCCTGCCGCTGACCCGGCAGCAGGAGGAAGGCCTCATCCGGGCCCAGCTGTTCGCGGCCCGGCGGTGGAACCGCCCCACCGCCCTGCTCGCGGCGGAACTCCTCGCCAGCCATCTGGACCTCCACCTGACCCTGGTGCACGAGAACGGCACGATCGACACCTTCGGCGTGGCGCGCGGTGAGGATGCCGGGAACGCCGTGACGGTGTACGAGCGCGGCGACGAATACCTCGCCGCGCTGCCCGAGGGGGACCGCAACCCCCGCCCCCCGCTCAACCACCGCACCACCAAGCCCCCGACGCCGCCCCGCAGGCCCACACCCCCGGAGATCGTGGTCCTCCCGCCCGACGGGCCGGAGGGCGCGAAGGGCGAGCCGAAGGCGCCGCCGACCGGCGACGGCCTCGGCCCCCGGAACGAGATCCCTCCCGTCCAGGACACCGCTGCCCCGCCCGCCCGGTCCGGCGAGCCCGCCGAGCCCGCCGAGCCCGCCGAGCCCGCGGCAGTGCGGCCGCCGGAC
>NZ_JBSFMM010000499.1:0-2345 GCF_053599555.1 Streptomyces sp. NPDC000941 | reverse complement strand
GTGGGCGTCTTCAGGGCCCTGTTGTCGTTGGGGGTGAGGGTGACTGCCCCCCCCCCGGCCGCGCCGGTGGGCGCGGGGGGGCCGACGGCAACGGGCGCGTCGACACCCGGCCCGGTGGCCACCGCCGCGGCCGTCGCCCGGGGCCTCGGGGGCGACGGGGGCCGAACGGCCGCCAACGGCGGCTGTTCCAGCACCACATGCGCGTTGATCCCGCCGAACCCGAACGCGTTCACCGCCGCGCGGCGCACCCCCGCGCCCCGCCCCGTCTCCCACGGCTCCGCCGTGGCGATCGGGCGGAAGCGGGTCGCGGCCAGGGCCGGGTGCGGGTCGTCGCAGTGCAGGGTGGGCGGCAGCAGACCGTGGTGGATCGAGAGGGCGGCCTTGACCAGGCCCGCCACCCCGGCCGCCGGCATGGTGTGGCCGATCATCGACTTCACCGACCCGATCACGGCGCGGTCGGCGCCGTCGCCGGTCGCGGGGCCGAAGACCTCCGCCACCGTGGCCAGTTCCGCCGTGTCACCCGCGGGCGTCGCGGTGCCGTGCGCCTCCAGCAGCCCGAGCGAGCCGGGCTCGCGCGGATCGAGCCCGGCCGTACGCCACGCCTGTCGCACCGCCCGCGTCTGGCCGCCCGGGTCCGGGTTGACCAGACCCGCGGCGCGGCCGTCGCCGGCCACACCGGTGCCCCTGATGACGGCGTACACCCGGTCGCCGTCCCGCCGCGCGTCGGCCAGCCGCTTGAGGACCACGACGCCGGTGCCCTCGCCGATCAGGATCCCGTCGGCCTCGCGGTGGAAGGGGCGGATGCGCTCGCTCGGCGAGAGCGCGCGCAGCTGCGCGAAGACGCTCCACAGGGTGATGTCGTGGCAGTGGTGCACCCCGCCCGCCAGCACCACGTCGCACCGGCCGGAGGCCAGCTCGGCACTCGCCTGGTCGATGGCGACGAGCGAGGACGCACAGGCGGCGTCCACGGTGTACGCGGGGCCGCGCAGATCGAGCCGGTTGGCCACTCGGGATGCGGCGAGGTTGGGCACCAGGCCGATGGCCGCCTCGGGGCGGTCGGGGCCCAGGCGCTCGGTGAACGCGGCCCGGACCCGCTCCAACTGGTCGGCGCCGAGGTCGGGCAGCAGCTCGCCGAGCGTGCGTACGAGCTGGTGGGCGGTGCGTACCCGCTGGTCGAGGCGGACCAGACCAGGCGTGAGATAGCCGCCGCGGCCCAGCACCACCCCGACCCGCCCCCGGTCGGGCAGCCGCTCCTCGCCGCCCGCGTCGGCGACGGCCGCGGCCGCGACATGCAGGGCGATCAGCTGGTCGGGCTCGGTGCCCGGGACGGAGGCGGGCATGATCCCGAAGCGGGTGACCTCCACCTCGGCGAGCCCGTCGACGAATCCGCCACGGCGGCAGTACACCCGGTCGGCGGCGCTCGCGGTGGCGGTGGCGGCGGCGGTGGCCGTCCTGGGGGCGTAGAACTCGGCGTCCCACCGCTGCGCCGGGACCTCGGTGATCGCGTCCACGCCGGTCACCAGGTTGCGCCAGTACGTCCCCAGGTCCGGCGCCCCGGGCAGCAGCACGGCCATCCCGACGATCGCCACCGGGGGTCTGCGGCCGCCGCCTTCGTCCTCGTACGCCACGGTCACCAGCTCGACGCCGTATAGACGACGGCCCGGTCGGACTCCTCGCCCCAGGCGAGCTCGCGCAGCAGCGCCAGCGCCCCTTCCTCCGGGTCGATGAGCTCGACGCCACGCCTCGCGTATTCGCGTGCGAGCGCGGGGCTGACCATCCCGGTGTGCCCGCCCGTGGGTGCCCAGGGCCCCCAATGGACCGTCAGCGCCCGGCGGCCGGTGCGGGCCGCCCACCGCGCGCCAAGGGTCTCCAGCGCGTCGTTGGCCGCCGCGTAGTCGGCCTGGCCCCGGTTGCCGAGGACGGCGGAGACGCTGCCGAAGAGCACCGCGAACAACGGCCCTCCGGGGCTGCCGCCCGGTCCGCCGGGCAGCTCCTCCAGCGCGTCGAGGAGCGAGCGCGCGCCGCCCGCCTTCGTGTCGAAGACCCGCTGGAAGGATTCGGCGGACTTCTCCTCGATCAGCCGGTCCTCGATCACCCCCGCCGCGTAGACGACGCCGTCCAGCCTGCCTTGGTCGGCGTGGATCTCCTTGACGGCCTGGCGCACCGCGTCGGGGTCACGGAAGTCGACCGACCGGTAGCGCGCCCGGGCCCCGAGTTCGGTCAGCTCCCGCAGTGTGGCGGCCACTTCACGCCGCGCCAGGATCCCGGCCGCCTCCCGCTGGATCTCGGCGGGTCTCCGGCCGCCGCCCGCGGCGAGCGCCGCGCGCAGGGCGGCCTCGTCCCGG
>NZ_JBSFMM010000498.1:0-2351 GCF_053599555.1 Streptomyces sp. NPDC000941 | reverse complement strand
GCTTGCGGCCTTGGAGCGTCTCGCGCTTCATGGTCGCGTTCAGACTCTCCGCGGCGGCATTGTCCGCACTTGTGCCGACCGCGCCGCGCGATCTGGTCACGCCCAGCTCCGAGCAGACCTGGGCGAACTCCTTCGACACATATTGCGCCCCGTTGTCGCTGTGGAATACCGCCCCGCGCAGACCGTCTCGGCCGCGGGCCCTCGCTGCCGCCCTGAGCGCGTCGGTAACCAGCGAGGTCCGCATGTGGTCGGCGATCGACCAGCCCGCCAGGCGTTTCGAGAACAGGTCCAACACCGTTGCGAAATAAAGGAATTGGCCGTTTCCGATGGGGAGGTAGGTGATGTCTGTGTGCCACGAATGCGAAGAGAGAGGTGCGGAATGTAGGTAGGAGCCTCTTTGGAAGCAATGCTGCGTGGAAGATGAAGGAATGGCCCTTCGGGACCGCTCTGCGGGGAGTGGTCTCAAACCGCCACATGCTGCGTTGGCTGAAGACCGTCGTAGTGAGCGATGTGGAAAAGGCGCCCTTGAGGCGTCAGGTGGGGATCAGGAAGACGAGCGCAAGCGAATCGCTGACGACGTGTCGATAACTTACAAGTGGCATCAAAACTGGGGGTGTAGATATAGCTCCAGGACAAGTCTGGCGGACACCCGTTTACTGGCCAGGTGGTGCCCGGCATGGAGGCGACGTGAGTCTGATCTGCTGCTTTCACGTGGAACGTGGGAAGGCGAGTACCGGCGTCGCCGCCCGGCAGGGCGGCGTGAGGGAGTGTCCCGAGACGGCAGAAACCGCGAGGGATTGAGTACCAAGGCGGGGCTCGCCGGCGGACCGGCCCGTAGTAGTGCCGAAGCTCCTGTAATGGGGGTGGAGCGAAGGGGCCGGGTCATCCGTGGCTGTGTTCGTTCGATCAACCAGAGCGCCTGGGAGGAGTCGCATGGACGAGCTGAAGTCGCCAGAGAAGCCGTTTGATATCTCGAAGCGGGAAGTATGGGAGGCGTGGGAGAAGGTCAGGGCTAACAAAGGCGCGCCGGGGGTGGATGGCTGCTCGATCGAGGACTTTGAGACGGACTTGAAGGGGAATCTCTACAAGATCTGGAATCGAATGTCTTCGGGCAGCTACTTTCCGCCAGCGGTGCGTGCGGTGGAGATCCCCAAGTCACACGGCGGCGGGACCAGGATTCTCGGAGTACCCACGGTCGCGGACAGGATCGCGCAGACCGTCGTGGCCGCCAGGCTGGAATCCCAAGTGGAGCCCAAGTTCCATCCGGATTCCTATGGATATCGGCCGGGCCGGTCGGCGCTGGACGCAGTTGGGACGTGCCGGGAACGCTGCTGGAAGAGGGACTGGGTCGTCGATCTCGACATCCAGAAATTCTTCGACAGCGTGCCCTGGGACCTCGTCGTCAAGGCTGTGGAGGCCAACACTGACGCCGTATGGGTGAAGTTGTATGTCCGGCGGTGGCTCCAGGCGCCGCTTCAACTGCCCGACGGCACGCTGCAACAGCGGGACCGGGGGACCCCACAGGGGTCGGCGGTCTCGCCCGTGCTGGCGAACCTGTTCCTCCACTACGCGTTCGACACGTGGATGGTCCGGGAGTTCCCGGGCGTCACGTTCGAGCGGTACGTGGACGACGCGGTGGTCCACTGCGTCAGCGAGCGTCAGGCCAGGATGCTGGTCGAGGCGATCGGTAGCAGGATGGAAGAGGTCGGACTGCGGCTGCACCCGACCAAGACCCGGATCGTCTATTGCAAGGACGCGAACCGACAACGCTCTTACGAGCACATGTCGTTCACGTTCCTCGGGTTCTCGTTCCGCGCTCGCGCGGCGCGCAGCAAGCACGGCGTCACGTTCCCGTGCTTCCTGCCTGCGGTCAGCAAAGACGCCCTGAAGAGAATGGGGGCCGAGGTGCGCAGCTGGCGCATCCATCGGCGGACCGGACACACCTTCGCCCAGCTCGCGCGGTTCATGAATCCAATCGTGCGGGGCTGGATCCAGTACTACGGAGCGTTCTATCACTCCGAGTTGAGGCCCTTCCTCCAGCGCATCAACGCCTACCTGCTGCGCTGGATCCGCCGGAAGTACAAACGGCTCGCCGGTTACAGGAAGGCCAGGAACTGTCTCCAAGGGATCATGCAGCGATACCCGGGGATGTTCGCGCATTGGCGCCTGTGCCGCACCATCTGGCTATCAGGGTGACAAGAGCCGTGTAACGGGAGACTGTTACGCACGGTTCTGTGGGGGCCGGAGGGTGAGATCCCCTCCGGCTACCCGACCCCACATACCTGGTGTTCGGCTCCTGGGCAGCAAAGTCCCGCTGGAGCAGGTCCGGCACCGATGTCGCTGACGGCTCG
>NZ_JBSFMM010000497.1:0-2357 GCF_053599555.1 Streptomyces sp. NPDC000941 | reverse complement strand
GGCCGCGCTCTTGGGACGGCCTTGGGTGCCGCGCGGCACCCAAGGCCGGGCGGTCCGCAGGCGCTACCGGGCCGCCCGGCCGTGCCTTCACCTCGTTTCCTGCCACCGACGGGACCACCGGCGCCGGGGCAGGACGGCGCGGGCGGCCAGGTGGTCGTGACGGCCGCGAGCCTGGGGCCCTGCGGCGGCGAGCCCTAGCCCGACCGAGCGCGGCGCGGCCGTTTTACGCCGAGCGGCCTTCCGCGTCGTGCGGCTCGGATCGGGCAACGAGGCGGCGGACGAGGCCGAGGAGTTCCGGCAGCCGCAGCGGGGGGCTGCCGGAGCCCGGCAGGGGGACATGAAGCGGCTCGGTCCAGCGGCTCGGGATCGCGTCCAGCCCGTAGCACGCGCCGGCGAGACCGCCGGTGACCGCGGCGACGGTGTCGGTGTCACCGCCGAGGTCGATCGCGGCGCGCACCGCCTCCTCGTAGCTTCCGGTGGTGCGCAGCGCCCAGACGGCGGAGCCCAGACAGGGCCAGACGGCGCCGTTGAACTCGGTGGCCCAAGGACTCCGCGACCAGGGCCGCCATCTGTGTGTCGTCCGTGGCCTCGCCGGGATCCCAGCCACCGCCCCGCACATTTCGCCACCGACACCGCACGCCGGGAACCGGGCGGAGAACGCTCCCGCCGGGCCGAACTCGAACGGGGCTCCCAGCGCGTCGCCCACCACCGCGCCGACGACCACACCGGCTGCCTGTTCGTTCCCACTCACGTGATCAGGTTACTCAGGCCGAAGAGCGCGGTGTGCAAGACGGATGCCACCGCATATGTACGAACCCGGGACGATCTTATGTACTGAATTCACATAGGACTCACTCATCCGGAATACATGCATCCCGCCGCTATGTCCGTTACCGCGCCCTATTATCGCCACTGGTTCGGTAATTCGCTTGAGACTGACGGGGGAAGCGTGACACTGACCGATCATCAAGCATGGACACCCACCTCCCCATTCCGCTCCGAAGAGCGGGGGAGCGTGTCCGACGAGGAAGAATGGACCGAGGCGCCGTCCGCGTCGTATCTGGACAGCCCGTTCAGAGGCGCCGCCCGGGACACCGGGCGCGGGCCCGTGGACGCGCACAGCGAGGCGGTGCGGGAACTGCTCGCCGAGCTCTACTCGGACGAGATGGAAGAAGCCCTCTCCGAACTGCTCGAGGAGACCGCAGCGTTGCACGCCGAGCACGCGGCCGCCCTCGTGGGCGCCTCGGCCTCGGAGGCGGCGGAGCAGCCGGTGCGCGAGCGGCTGGAGGCGCTGGCCGATCAGGCGGAGCGGTACTTGGAGGCGCTGGCCGAGGCCGCCGGGGAGGCGGATACGCGTTCGCTCACCGAGGCCGAGCTGGAGAGCGTCTTCGAGTCGGTGGCGCCGCCGGCCGCGCTGGGGGAGTCGCCCGCCTTCGAGCAGTTCTTCGGGGCGCTGAAGAACTTCGCGAAGAAGGCCGTGAGCGGCGCGGTGAACCTGGCGAAGAAGGGCGTCCAGGCCGTCAAGACGGGTGTGCAGGCGGTGGCCAAGGTGATGCCCATCGGGCTGATCCTGCGCCAGCTGCGCCCGATCGTCCAGCCGCTGCTGACGCGGGTGCTGAAGATCGGCATCGGCCGGCTGCCCGCCCCGGTCCGCCCGATCGCCACCCAACTCGCCCGCCAGTTGCTGCGCGAGGCGCCGATGACGGAGGCCGAGGAGGCCGAAGCGTCCGAGTCGGCCGAGAGCCACGCCCCGGCCGCCCAGGCGCTCGGCGGCGAACCGACGCCCGCCGCCCTGCTCAGCCTGGAACTCGCGGGAGCCACCGCCGGTCTGCTGCTGGCGCGCGACGAGAGCGAGGGCGAGGCATGGGCCGCGGAGGCGGCGCAGTCCCTGTCCGGCGGGGCAGGTGAGGCGTACGGGCAGCAGAGCCCGGCCGCCGAGGCCGAGGCGCTGGCCGAGGCCCGGGAGCGGTTCACCGAGGCGCTGAGCCGGCTGCCGGACGGCGGTGATCCGCGGCCCGCGCTGGAGGAGTTCCTGCCGGTGGTGATGGCCGCGCTGCCCATCGTGCGCAAGATCGTCCAGATCGCCGGGCGGCAGAACGTCGTCGGGGCGCTGTCCAATCTGCTCGCCGCGCTCATCGGCAAGTTCACCGGGCCGCGCAACGCCCGCATCCTGGCCACGGCGATCGCGGACACCGGCCTCAAGCTGCTCAGTATGGAGACCGCCGCGGAGGCCCCGGAGCGGCTGGCGGCGGGGGGGGGCGCCCCCCCCCCCGCGGGCACCCGAGGGCCGCAGCCCCCGGCGCCCCCCGAGGGTCTTGTGGTCCCCGTGCGCCACGGGGGCGCCGCGGGCCCGGCGT
>NZ_JBSFMM010000496.1:0-2384 GCF_053599555.1 Streptomyces sp. NPDC000941 | reverse complement strand
GGCCCAGCGCGTGGCCGGGCGGCTGCGGGGCGGTCTGCGGGCCGCGACCGACGGGCTGGCCCCGGACGCGCGGGCGCTGCTCCCGGGGCTTGTCGTGGGGGACACCTCACGGGTGTCGCCGGATCTCGAAGAGGCGTTCCGGGCCGCCGACATGACGCATCTGCTGGCGGTCAGCGGAAGCAACCTGTCGGTGATCCTCGTGCTGCTCATCGGACCGCCCCACCTCGCCGCCCGGGCCGAGCGGCGTGGGCTCGCCGCCCGGCTGGGCGTCCCGCTGCGGATGACCGCGCTGCTCGGCGGCGGGCTCACGCTCGGCTTCGTCATCGTCTGCAGACCCGACCCCAGCGTGCTGCGCGCCGCCGCGTGCGGGCTGATCACCCTGCTGGCCATCGCCACCGGCCGCCGCCGGTCCCTGCTGCCCGCCCTGGCCGCCGCCGTCCTGGTACTGGTCCTCTACGACCCCTGGCTGTCGCGGAGCTACGGATTCCTGCTCTCCGTGCTGGCCACGGGCGCGCTGCTCACCCTCGCACCAGGTCTCGGTGCCGCCCTGCGGCGGCGCGGGCTGCCGCCGCAGCCCGCCGAGATGCTGGCCGCGGCCGTAGCGGCCCAGGCGGTGTGCGCGCCGGTGGTCGTGGTGCTGGCCGGCCGGGTGAGCCTGGTGGCGATCCCCTGCAATCTGATCGCCGAGCTCGCGGTCGCCCCCGCCACGATCCTCGGTTTCGCCGCCCTCGCGGCGGCCCCGTTCGCGTTCCCGGTCGCCGAGTGCCTGGCCTGGCTGGCGGGTTGGCCGGCCGGGTGGATCGCCTCCGTCGCCCGCGCGGGCGCGGGGCTGCCCGGGGCGGAGCTGGCCTGGCCGGGCGGCTGGACCGGCGGGCTGCTGCTGACCGCCGTCACCGCCGTCGCCGTGTTCACCGGTCGCCGCCTGCTGAGGCACCGGCTGCTGTGCGCGCTCTGCGCGCTGCTCCTGCTGCTCGCACTCATCCGCCCGGCTCCACTGGCACGCGTCATCTCCGGGTGGCCGCCGCCCGGTTGGCGCCTGGTGGTCTGCGATGTCGGCCAGGGCGACGCGCTGGTCCTCTCGGCCGGCCCCGGCACGGCCGTCGTCGTGGACACCGGGCCTGAGCCGCGCGCCGTGGACCGCTGTCTGCGGAGGCTGGGCGTGGTCCGCATTCCGCTGCTCGTTCTCACCCACTTCCACGCCGACCATGTGGCGGGGCTGAGCGGCGCGTTGCGCGGCAGGGCGGTGGGCGCGATCGAGACGACGCCCCTGCGGGACCCGCCGGATCAGGCCGAGTCCGTGCGCCGCCGGGCCGGGGCGGCGCATATCCCGATGGTCACCGCCGCACCGGGGGAGCGCCGCCGGATCGGCTCCCTGTCGTGGGAGGTGCTGTGGCCGCCGCCCACGGCCGTGCGCTCTGCGGAGGGACAAGGCGCGCCCGCGCCGACCGTGGAGGGGCCGAACGACGCGAGCGTCACGCTTCTGGTCCGCACGGCGGGCCTGACCTTCCTCCTCCTGGGCGATCTCGAACCGCCCGCACAGAGTGCCCTGCTGGCCACCCACCCCGCGCTGCCCGAGGTGGACGTCCTCAAGGTCGCTCACCACGGTTCCGCCTACCAGGACCCGGGCCTGCTCCGCCGCGTGAGCCCGCGCCTCGCGCTGATCAGCTGTGGTGCGGACAATCCGTATGGCCACCCATCACCCCGAACCGTCGCCGCCCTCCGTGCCCGGGGCGCCGCCGTTCTGCGCACCGACTCCGCCGGTCCGATCGCGATCACCGGTCCGGACCTGCGGGCGGCGGTCAGATGACGCGGGTCACGCCCGGCGGTGGCGGGTGGCCACCCGCCACCGGGGCTACTCGGTCTCCAGCCATCCCTCGTACTCGGCCGCGTACGCGTCCAGCGCCGCTGGATCCAGGGCCTTGGCCGGGTCCTCCACGACCACCAGCCACTGCGCGTCCTCCGCGTCGTCCTCGCCCGCCAGCGCGTCCCGGATCAGATGGGGTTCCTCGGCGACGCCGAAGCGGTCGGCCAGGCCCTCGGCCACCTCCTCGGCCGCGTCGCGGTCGGGGAGTACGAGGACATGTCGTACGGGGTCGAGGCGCGCATCGGTCACCGGATCATTGTCGGGCATCAGGGGAGCGGGGCTGTCGGGGTTGTCGAGGTTGTCGGTGGGTCGTGGGATGCTGGACGGCGATGGCCAGGAAGACGACGACCGACGATCCGCTCGCCCCCGTGACTCTCGCCGTGGGCCAGGAGGACCTGCTGCTCGACCGCGCGGTGCAGCAGGTCGTGGCGGCGGCCCGGGCCGCCGGCCCGGCCACCGATGTTGGCGGCCACATGGACGACGCCGGGCACCCCCGCACCCGCGCAGAACCGGAGAGCGG
>NZ_JBSFMM010000495.1:0-2396 GCF_053599555.1 Streptomyces sp. NPDC000941 | reverse complement strand
GCGGCCGTGGTGGCCCGGCGGGCCCGCGCGGTGGTGCCGCTGGCGGGTGCGGGCGGGCTGCTGTCCGTGGACCTGTCGCGCGAGGAGGTCGAGCGGTTCCTCGCCCCGTACCCGGACCGGCTGTTCGTGGCGGCCGTCAACAGCGGAACGTCCACCGCCGTCTCCGGCGACCTCGACGCGCTGGCCGAGCTGCGGCGGCGGCTCGGCGAGGAAGGGGTGCCCGCGCGGCGGCTGTCGGCGGCGTTCGCCTCCCACAGCCCGCTGATGGCCCCGCTGCGCGGGGAACTGCTCGACGCCCTGGACGGTGTCCGGGGCACCCGGGCGCGGACCCCGCTGTACTCGACGGTGCTGGCGGAACCCGTCGCCGGTGACCGCCTGGACGCCGACTACTGGTACGCGAATCTGCGGGAGCCGGTCCGGTTCACCGACACGGTGCGGCGCATGCTGGACGACGGCTACCGCTACTTCGTCGAGCTGAGCCCGCATCCGTCGCTGGGCCCGGCGATCGAGTCCGTCGCCGCCGAGGCCGGGGTCGACGCGGTGAGCGTCGGCTCGCTGCGCCGCGACGACGGCGGCCGGGACGGGCTGCTGCGCCAACTCGGGCAGCTGTACGCCGCGGGGCATACGCCCGACTGGTCGGCCCTCTTCCCGGCGGGCCGCCGCGCCGACCTGCCCACGTACGCCTTCGCCCGGGAGCGCCACTGGCTGTCGGCCGCTCCCGCGCCGGCCTCGGGCCCTGGCACCTCGCCACTGGTCGGCACGCACCTGGAGGCCAGCGACGAACCGGACCGGCACCTCTTCCAGACCGACATCGACCTGCGGGACAGCCTGTTCGGCTATCTCTCCGACCACCGGGTCGCCGGGGAGGTGTGGCTGCCCGCCGCGGCGTTCCTGGAGATGGCGCTCGCGGCCGCTTCGGCGCTCCAGGACGGCGGCGGACCGGTGCGGCTGGCCGAGGTCGGGTTCGAGGCGCCGCTGCGGCTGGCGGCCGAGGCGCCCGTACGGCTGCAACTGGTCCTGCGGCCCGAGGAGGGTGGCGTGCGGAGCTTCACCATCGCCTCGACGGCCCTGAACGAGCGGCGGCCGGAGTGGATTCGGCACGTCCGCGGGCTCGTCGCATACGCCGATGACGAGCCCGGCGCCGCTGATGAACGGCTCGCCGCGCTGCGGGACAGGTGCGCCGAAGCGGTCGATATGGCCGGTGTCCACACCGGCCTCGCCGCCCTGGGCATCGACTACGGCCCGGCGTTCCGGCGCCTGACCGAGGGGCGGCGCTCTGCTGCGGCGGCGCTCGGACGGCTGGCCGAACTGCCCGCCTCCGGGCATCTGCTGCACCCCGCGATCCTTGACGCCGCCTTCCAGACCGCCGCTCTCCCGGGCGACGCCCCCGCGGGCCGGGCGTTCGTACCCGCCGGGGTCGGACGGCTGCGGTTCACGGGGCTGCGTACCGCTCCGGCCTGGGCGACCTGCTCGCTGCGCGCGGTGGACGGGGACGCCGTGACCTTGGATCTGCGGATCTGGGACGAGCGGGAACAACTCGTGCTGGACGTCGAGGGGTTCCGGCTGGCCGCGCCGGCCGCGCTGTCCCCGCTGGACGGCTCGCTCTTCGAGACGCGGTGGCTGCCCCGGCCCGCCGCACGGGAGCTGCCCACCCGGGGCAGCTGGCTGATCCTGTCCGACGAGTCGGGCGTGGGGGCCGCGCTCAGCGATCTGCTCGGTCCGGCGCCGCATGTGGTGGCCCGCAGGGGCGACACCTTCGCGGCCGAGGCCCCGGGGCGCTACCGGCTCGACCCGCTGAACCCGGAACACCTGGCACGGCTGCTGGAGGAGGCGTTCCCCGAGGGCCCGCCCGAGCGGGTGGTCCAGCTGTCCGCCCTCGACGCCCCGGCGATCGACTCCGCGACCGACCCGGCCGAGGCGGCGACCCGGGTGGCCCGGCTGTGCTGTCTGACCACCCTGCACCTGGTACGGGCGCTCACCGAGCGGCCCCGCGGCCGGGCCCCGCGCCTGTTCCTCGTCGTACGGGGTGCCCAGGCCGCCGGGGACAGCGCGGAGGTGACGCATCCGCAGCAGGCGCTCGGCTGGGGCTTCGGCCTCGGGGTGGCCCAGGAGTACCCGGAGCTGGCCACCACGCTGATCGACCTGCTGGCCGACGGCGGCCTCGACGCCCTGTGGACCCAGCTGCGGCACGCCGACGACGAGCGCCTGGTCGCGCTGCGCGCGACGGGCCGCCTGGTGCCACGCCTCGTACGCACCCGCCCGGACGACGCCGGGCGCGGCGACATCCGACCCGACGGCACGTATCTGATCACCGGTGGCCTCGGTGGCCTCGGCCGGGTCGTCGCCGAGCGCCTGGTGCGGCGCGGGGCGCGCCGGCTGGCGCTGCTGAGCCGGGG
>NZ_JBSFMM010000494.1:0-2406 GCF_053599555.1 Streptomyces sp. NPDC000941 | reverse complement strand
GGTCGCCGTCGAACCACACCCGGTTGCCGATCTGGATCGGCGCGTTCGCCGCCTCGTAGGCGATATCGCCGAGCCCACCGGCCTTACCGAACCCGTTGTCCTCCGGAGTGACGAACTGGTACGCGTTGCCGGAATGGTTGTTACCAGGCCCCTGACCGGTCTCGATGTTGTAGTAACCGGTCCCGCCAGTGGCGTAGTTGTCGGTCGGGTCCATTTGCGTGCTGACGACCCATTGCTGCTGCGGAATGTAGGCGACCGCCCCTTGGGAGGCTTCGTTGTGCACCCCCTGGATCTGCTCCGGGTTGGCCCTGTTCCGAACATAGTCGCCCGGGAAGTATTCGACGACTCCGGTGCTTTGGCCGCCGTCGGTTTCGGGCTTGGCGTGGTTGGGGCAATTCCCGGTGCCTTCCCACGAGTATCCACCCTCGGGATTGGCGCAGGCCATGCTGATGTCGCCACCGGACATACCGTTTTGCGGGGTGTCGTTGCCCGGCCGAGGGTCAAGACCGCCACCACTGACCACGTCCATGAACCGGTCGCGGAAACCGAGGATCATCGAACCGTCACGGGCGAAGGCGAGGGTGGCGAGCTCCGGCTGCGGATTGACGAGGGTATTTGATCCGCTGATCTTGAATTTGTCCCAGGTCAACAGGCTGGTGTTCCACGGGTTCCAGTGGTTGGCCTGGTCAACCCCTGTGGCACCGCCATAGACGGTACCGCGCTCGCCGGTAAGCGGCTGGGTCAGCACCGTGTCGAACTGTTCGCCGTCGTAGGTGTAGACGACGGCTTTCAGGTCTTCGCGCTTCTGCGTGCTCTCCGCGCTGCACACGCCACCGACGTAGAGCTTGTTGTCGTGCGTGGAAAGCGCGAACGGCCGCCAGTCGGTGGGCAGCGCGCAGCCCGGGTCCGGGATGCGCACCGTCGCCTTGGGCGCGGATGCGGTGGTCTTGGTCGCGTCGAAGCTGACCAGGGACCGGGTCCGCAGGTTCATCGCGTACAGCGTCGAGCCGTCTTCCGACAGGGCAAGGCCGCCGATGCTCTCCTTGCCCGGCGCGTTGGTGAACCCGGCGTCCTTGATCATGTTGGTGGCGTCGTGCGGGGTCACCGCGGCGCCCGGCACCTTCGCGAACAGGGTCGGCGCGCTTCCACCGTCGGTCGGCGTGGTGTAGATCGCGTCACCGCCGTCCGGCCCGTACGGGGTGTACCGCCGGGCGAACTCCCCCTGGAACAGCCGCTTCCGGTACTTGTCGTAGGCCAGCGCGAACGTCGTGCCCACCTGGTCCTGCGTGTTGAGCGCCGTCGGGCACTCCGCCTGGCCAGGACACGTACCTCGTTTGTCCGTCCCGAACGCCACCAGTGCCCGGGTGTCTTTCCCGCTGGAAGAGTTCTGGATCGGCACGAAATACCGTGAGTCCGGCAGTGCGTAGTCGGCCGGGTTCCAGACCCCGGTGGTGACCGAGTCGTCCTTACCATCCGACACGTCCACGAACGTCGTGAAGCTGTCGAAGTGGTTCTCCGCCGTCGAGGCCGGCGCCGCCTGCAGATACTTGTCGTATGGCGCCGGGATGGTGACGTCGACGCGGTACTGGCCGCCGGTCAGCTCGGTCGACTTCGAGATCACCACCTTTCCGGTGGCATCCGTGGTGCCGGTGACCCGATGGCCGTCAGGGTCGGTTACCTCGACCTTCATGCCCCGCTGCGGCACGTCCATGGTCGTGTTGACCACGCCCGTGCCGAAGAAATCCCGCAGCACCTCAACGGTCAGGGTTCCGTCGCCAGTCGAAGCGCTGGCCGTTCCGGCCGTCGCGCCCATGACGCCACCCGACAGCAAGAGAACGGACAAGCCCACTCGCGTCAGCGCATCCGTACGCTTCCCGGCTGTCCGGTTTAATCTTCCATGCACTTTTCGCACAGCCATCACTCTCCCCTCGTGATGTCAACCGAACACCCGATTTCAGCCGCACATCCGCTTTTCGGCCCGGGTGACACTTCGGTCATGAAAAGGGCCCACCGCTGTTTCGGTGGGCCCGGTCGTTCTTGGTCGTCTTTGCGGATGTGGCGAATTCAGGGACTCGGGAATGCCTTCCCCAGACCAGTCGCACTCGTCCTCGCTTCCCTACACGAAAACGCACAAGAATCTGAATAGTCATCCTGAACCGCTCTATCAGCGACGATACTGTAGCGGGTGGCTGCCAAGATCGGGGGGAGCTGAGGATGAATGAGCGGAACAAGTTATCAATGCGTCACGTGCGGCGTATGAGAACAAAACGAGGTCCGCGGGGCGCGGGCGGGTGCGCTGGACCTTGCATGGCTACGGCGTTGAGCCGGCCGGGGCGAGCCGACGTCGATTGACCGGTCATCGAACGTGATCCGCCCGCCCGCGCTACTGCGATAGCGCGGGCGGGC
>NZ_JBSFMM010000493.1:0-2436 GCF_053599555.1 Streptomyces sp. NPDC000941 | reverse complement strand
TGTCTCCTTGACCGCTTGGTCGGTGGTGGTCATCGTCGTGCCTGTTGTCTTCAACGGTGACTCGGTGGTGCTCATGTCGCGCCTCCCGGTGGCGGATCGGCGACCGGATGCGCGCGGTTGCGGCCCTCGCCGCGCGTGGGCGCCGCGAACACATCGTCGTCCGGGAACGCCTCGTCCTCGGCGGCCGGTTCATCGCGGGCGCCGGGCGAGGCCTCGGCCGCCGGCCCGGGGGCGGTCCCGGGCTCCTCCAGCACCAGCGCCCGCGCGGCCTCACGGGCCAGCCGGGCGACCACGGCGCTCGGCAGCCGCGGTGGCGGCGGTGGCGCGGCCGGGTCGGAACCGCCGAAGGCCGCGCGCAGCTCCGCGGCTTCCGGACGGTCGGCAGGGTCCTTTTCCAGACAGCCCGTCAGGATCCGGGCGAGCGAGTCGGACAGCCGGCCGAGAGCCGGCGGTTGCGCGGCGATCCGGTACAGCACCTGCGGCGGCGCGTCGTCGCCGAACGGGGGGCGGCCGGAAGCGGCATAGGCGAGGACCGCGCCCAGCGAGAACACGTCGGAGGCCGGGACGGGGGCCCGGCCCCTCGCCTGTTCGGGTGACAGGAAGGGGGCCGGCCCGGCGAACCGGCCGGTGTCGCTGTCGTACGCGTCCGCTCCCCCGGCCCCCTCTCCCCTGCCGTTCTCTCTCCCGCCGGCCCCCCTCCCACCGCGGGCTCCCTGCCGCGGCAGGCGGGCGTGGTGAAACCCGGTCAGCCGGGGACCGTCCCCGGCCACCAGGACCGCGTCGGCCGAGATGCCGCCGTGCACCATTCCGGCCGCGTGAACCCGCTCCAGCGCCTCGGCGAGCGCGGCGCCCAGAACACGTACGTCGTCCTCCGCGAGCCCTCGGGGCGCGGCGCGGACGGCTTCGGCGAGCGGTACGGCGGGGACGTACGGGTAGGCCACCCATGGGGCCGACGCGTCGAGTTCGGCCTCCTCGACGGGGCGTACCCAGCGCCCGGCGGCGGCCCGTGATGCCGCCACGTCGCGGCGCAGCCGGGCGCGCAGCCGCTGGTCGTCGGCGAGCGAGGCGCGCACCAGCGTGACCTCCACGGTCGGCCCCGCGCCGACGCGCCGGCCCAGCAGCCGCACGCCGCTCTCCGTCTCCCCCAGCCGGGCCAGCATCCGAAACGGCCCGAGGTGACGCGGATCCGCGTTGTGCAAGGTGTGCATGTGTCGGCAGCCCTCCCGGCACGATGTGCCACGCCCCGCTATCGATACGTACCGCAGCCTAAGGGTGTCCAAGCATGGAGGTTTCACGCGGCCGAACGTCCACGGCCGCGGCCTCGGCGTTCGCGGAGAGGCGTTCGCGGGTCACAGGACCGGCATGGCGTGCAGGGTGCCGGCGTGGGTCAGGAAGACCCGGTTGGCCGCGCCGGTCAGGCGCCAGGGCTGGCCGCCCCCGCCGCCGAGCGACCACGCCGCCGCGGCCTTCCGCAGGTCGACGGTCACGACTCCGTCGTCCGGGCCGAACCGGTCCGCGCCCAGCGGGTGGTAGAGGGACCGGCCCTGGACCACGGGCGCGGTCGTGGGCAGGGCGTGCGTACCGGGGAGGAGGGACCAGGTCTGCTCACCGCTGCGGGCGTCGACCGCGATCAACTGGTCCTGCCAGGCGACGTACAGGGAGCCGTTGGCCGGGGTGGGTGAGCCCCAGGCGCCGCCGCCGGGCGTGGGCTCGGCCCAGCGCCGTGTACCGTCCGCGAGGGTGAGTGCCCGCAGCGAGGCGCCGCCCAGATACACGGTGTCGCCCGCGACGGCGGGTGTGAGGGCCACCTCGGCGGCGGTGTCCTGACGCCAGGCGACCGAGCCGTGGTCGTCGGTGCGGTACGCGGTCACCGTCCCGTCGGCTCCGGCGACGACGAGCCGCCCTCTGGCCGCTGCCGCCGCGGCTCCCTTCGCCGTACCGGTCGCCGCCGATCTCGTCCAGCGGGCCCGAGCGCCCGTCAGCGGCAGTGCGCTCAGCCGTCGTTCGCCGTCCAGTACGTACGCGGTGTCGGCGTCGGCGGCCAGGAGCCGTGTCGCGCCGACCGCCCGGGACCAGCGTTCCCGTCCGTCGCGGGCGTCCAACGCGGTCAGCCGTCCGCCAGCGGTGACGGCGAGGACGACACCGCCCGCCGCCAGCAGGCCCGCGGCGGGCAGCGGCGCGCCCCGGTCGGTCCAGATCCACGCTCGCTGCCCGGTGTCCACTGCCCAGGCGGTCAGGCCCTTGGGCGTTCCGGCCACCACGACCTCGCCGGCCGCCAGCGGGCCGGCGCCGTCGGTGGCGAGGCCGTCTCGGGTCCACAGCGGGGCGGGCGCGGTGCCCGTCGTGTACCGCGCCAGCGGGGTGGCGGCGGGGACGCCGGGGTGGGCTCAGCTGTACGTACAGTTCACCGACTGGGACAAAGCCGAGCGGACCGCC
>NZ_JBSFMM010000492.1:0-2437 GCF_053599555.1 Streptomyces sp. NPDC000941 | reverse complement strand
CTGGACCTTCATCGGGGCCTGGCCCGAGGTGCGGTCCGCGGCGGCCTGGGGCGACGGGGAGTGGCCGTCGGTCGCGTTCTCGATGCGGTACAGCGAAGGGCCTCCAGCAGGCTCCGGGGCTCGAAGGCCTCGCGGTCCGGCAGGGTCAGCACGTCAACGTGACCGCCGTGGCCGCCGAGGCCGCCATGGCCGCTGTCGCCGCCGACCGACCCGTGCTGGCCGCGGCCGCTGTCTGCGGCCACCACCCACAGGGTGGGAGCTGAGCCATCGGTGAACACCCGGAGTTGCGGCGGCACCCGGCCGTGCGGATCGAGGACGACGCGCACCGGGTTGGTCCCCGTGCATGCGCGCACCGTCAGCTGGGGATCGTCGGCGACGGCGGTGCCGGCTCCGACGACCACGGCGTCGGCGAGGGCACGGAGGTGGTGCAGATGAGCGCGGTCTTCCTCGCCGGTGACATAGTCGGCGTCGCCGGTGCGGGTGGCGATGAAACCGTCCAGGCTCTGGCCGAGTTGTGCGAAGGCCAGGCGCGGGCCGGCCAGGCACAGCGGCAGATAGCGGTCGGTGAGGATGCGCGCCTCGGGCGAGACCTCCCGCTGCCACCGCAGTCCGCCGCCGGGGCCGCGGACCAGCCCGGTGGCCTCGGCGTCCGCCTCGGACCGGATGGCGCGCAGCCGTTCCCAGACCGCCGTCTCGTCGAGCGCGGTCATCGGGGCTCCTTCAGGGTCAGCAGGGAGAAGTACTCGGCGAAGGAATCGACGAGCGCGGTGAGGATTTCCTTTCCCTTCTCGGCGGTTGCCAGGGAGGGGCGGCCGATGACTCCGGATTCGGTGTAGGCCGCCATACCGAGGGTGAGGAGATGTCTGCGATCGTCGGCGAGGAAATCGGATGTTTCATAGCCGGGGCGGACGAGTTCCGGATGGGCGTGCAGGAGGATGGATGTCTCGACTTCCCCCGCGTGCATATCGCTCTGCGACGAGGTCCGCACTCCCGCTCCGGTGCGCGCGGCGTCCCAGTCCGCCGATCCCGGGAAGAGCGCCATGCGGGTACCGGTGGAGGCGGATTCCTGAACCACATTGCGCAGTACGTAATTTCCGCCGTGCCCGTTGACCAGAATCAGGGCGTCGATACCGGACCGGCGGAGCGATGCGGCGATGTCCCGCACAACGGCATGGAGGGTCGCGGCGGAAATGCTGACCGTCCCCGGCCATGCCTCGTGCTCATGCGAACACGAGATGGTGAGCGGTGGAAGGAGATGGACCGAATATACGGCGGCGATCTCCCGGGCTATGGTGCAGGCGATGACCGTGTCGGTCACCAGGGGCAGAAATTCCCCGTGTTGTTCGAAGCTGCCGATGGGGAGGACCGCGACGCCGGCCTTCCGGGCCCGTATGTCCTCGGTGGTGTCCGGCGGCAGCAGGCCAGGGGGCTGTGGTCGTGTTCCCGAACCGGTCATGTCTGTCAGGCCTTTCGCTCTGCGTCCCGTCTTTGTGTGCGCGATGCCAGGCTACGCGGTCGGGCGCACGTCCACCGGCCGAACGTGATGAACCGGACAGCGAGGTTGGGTTCCTTTGTCATTTTTCACGCACCCCGCGAGCATTCTGCGGATTCCCAGTTAGGATCAGAACATGACAGAAAGCGATGGCCCGTTCGGCGAGAACGCTCGACCGTCAGGCGTCCAGCGAGTGGCGCAGGTCCAACTGTCCACCGAGTACGGCGTTTTTCTTGCGGTCGGCTACTTGGACACCATTCGCGGGGATGAACAAATAGCGCTGGTCTACGGCGATGTCGCGGGCGATCGAGCGCTTACCCGCCTGCATTCGGAGTGTCTGACCGGGGACGCCTTCGGGTCCCGGCACTGCGAATGCGGCGATCAGCTGTCCGCGGCGCTGCGCGCCATCGCGAGCGAAGGGTGCGGCGTTCTCGTCTACCTCCAAGGTCACGAGGGGCGTGGCATCGGGCTGCTGGCCAAGCTCCGGGCGATGCAACTCCAGGCGGAGGGGCTTGACACCGTGGAGGCGAACCTCGCGCTGGGGCTCCCGGTCGACGCCCGTGACTACCGGGTGGCCGCGGATATCCTGCACGACCTCGGCGTACGGTCGGTGCGGCTGCTGTCGAACAACCCGCGCAAACGCGAGTCGCTGCTGCGGCATGGCATCAAGGTCGCCGAACAGGTGCCGCTGCTGATACCTCCACGCGAGGAGAACTTCGCCTATCTACGGGCCAAGGCGGACCGTCTCGATCACCATCTGCCGCATTTGGACAGTGTGGCTGAACGGTCCTGACGGCCCCTCGGCCGACACCCCAGGTGTGGGCCCCGGGGGCCCGGGGGGGGGGGGCCCCCCCCGGCGCAAAAAGGCCCCCCAAAACCACCCCCCCCCCGCCCCCCCCCCCCCGGGGGCCCCCGCGGGGAAAAAAAAAAACCCCCCCCCCCGCG
>NZ_JBSFMM010000491.1:0-2473 GCF_053599555.1 Streptomyces sp. NPDC000941 | reverse complement strand
GTTCGGCGGTGAATCAGGATGGTGCGTCGAATGGTTTGACGGCGCCGAATGGTCCGTCGCAGCAGCGGGTGATTCGTCAGGCGTTGGCGAGTGCGCGGCTTTCCGCTGGTGAGGTGGATGTGGTGGAGGCGCATGGTACGGGGACGACGCTGGGTGATCCGATCGAGGCGCAGGCGCTGCTGGCGACGTACGGTCAGGAGCGGTCGGAGGGGCGGCCGCTGTGGCTGGGGTCGTTGAAGTCCAACATCGGACACGCGCAGGCTGCGGCGGGTGTCGCGGGCGTGATCAAGATGGTGTTGGCGATGCAGCATGGGGTGTTGCCGCGGACGTTGCATGTGGATGAGCCGTCACGGCAGGTGGATTGGGGTGCGGGTGCGGTCGAGCTGCTGACCGAACAGCGGGAGTGGCCTGAGAGCGACCGGCCACGCCGGGCCGCAGTCTCTTCGTTCGGTATCAGCGGGACGAATGCCCATGTGATTCTCGAAGCGGCGCCTATGGCTGAGGTGGAGTCCGAGGAGCGGGTGGCGTCGGTGGTTCCTGGGGTGGTGCCGTGGGTGATGTCGGGGCGTGGTGTGGGTGCGCTGCAGGGGCAGGCGCGGCGATTGTTGTCGCGTGTGGAGCGTGATGGGGGGCTTTCGCCGGTTGATGTGGGGTGGTCGCTGGCGTCGGGGCGGTCGGCCTTCGAGCATCGGGCTGTGGTGCTGGGCGAGGGCCGGGATAATCTGCTGGCCGGGCTTGGCGCGTTGGCGCGGGGTGAGGATACGCCGGGTGTGGTGATGGGGCCGGTGGAGGGTGTGGGTTCGGGTCGGTTGGCGGTGTTGTTCTCGGGGCAGGGCAGTCAGCGGGTGGGTATGGGCCGTGAGCTGTATGGCCAGTATCCGGTGTTCGCGGAGGCGTTTGACGAGGTGCGCGGGCTGCTGGACAAGGAGCTTGCGGGGCATGTCGAGCGGTCTGTGCGTGATGTGATCTTCGGTGACGATGCTGCTCTGCTCGGTCAGACGGTGTTTACGCAGGCCGGGCTGTTCACGCTTGAGGTGGCGTTGTTCCGGTTGGTCGAGTCGTGGGGCGTGGTACCGGAGTTTGTGGGTGGGCATTCGATCGGCGAGATCGCCGCGGCCCACGTGGCGGGCGTGTTCTCGTTGGAGGATGCGGTGCGGCTGGTGGCGGCTCGGGGTCGGCTGATGCAGGCGCTGCCCGCCGGCGGCGCGATGGTTGCTGTCCAAGCCACTGAGGGCGAGGCCAGGGATTTCTTTGCGGCGTATGAGGGCCGCGTGGATGTCGCTGCGGTCAATGGGCCGAACTCGGTGGTCGTCTCGGGTGATGAGGACGCTGTCCTTGCTGTGGCGGCGACGTTCCGGCGTCAGGGGCGTAAGACCAAGCGTCTTGAGGTGTCGCATGCGTTCCATTCGCCTCGTATGGACGCGATGTTGGTCGAGTTCCGCACCGTCGCCGAGGCTCTGACCTACGCCGCGCCGCGTATCCCGGTCGTCTCCAACGTGACGGGCAAGCTGGCGACGTCCGACGAGCTGGGGTCGGCTGGCTACTGGGTGCGGCATGTTCGTGAGGCCGTCCGCTTCAGCGATGGCTTGGCCAGTCTCGCCGAGCGGAACGCATCCGTCTTCCTTGAGCTGGGCCCCGACGGCGTGCTGAGCGCCATGGGCGACGACACCGTGATCGAGGGGGTGTTCGTCCCTGCTCTGGAGTCCGGGCGCTATGAGCGCGAGACGCTGCTGTCCGGTCTCGCTCAGGCGTGGGCTAACGGCGCCGACATGGACTGGACGCGGGTGTTCGAGGGCACAGGCGCGTCGCGGGTGGATCTGCCGACGTATGCCTTTCAGCGGGAGCGGTTCTGGCTGGATGTTCCTGTTGGGGCGGTGGTGGTGGATGAGGTGGAGGCGCGGTTCTGGGAGGCGGTGGAGCGGGAGGAGCTGGAGTCGCTGGCTTCGACTCTCGGGGTTGCCGCTGATGAGCCGCTGAGCGCTGTGCTGCCGGTGTTGTCGTCATGGCGGCGGGGGCAGCGGGAGCGGTCTCGGCTGGATGGGTGGTGCTATCGGGTTGGTTGGAAGCCGGTGTCGGTTGAGTCGTCGGCGGTGCTGTCGGGGACGTGGCTGCTGGCTGTTCCTGCTGGTCTGGCTGAGGATGCGTGGGTCGCCGATGTCGCTCGGGGGTTGGAGGCCCGTGGGGCCGAGATCGCGCGTGTCATCGTTGAGTCGGGTACAGATCGCGCTCAGTTGGCGCAGGCCGTATCCGAGGCGGGCGGTTCGTCCGTGAGTGGTGTCGTGTCCCTGGTGGCGTTGGACGAGTCGTTGTGTGGCGGTGTTCCGGCTGGTCTGGCTGGCACGTTGGGGTTGGTGCAGGCGCTGGGTGACACCGGGATGGCGGCGCCGTTGTGGGTGGTGACACGTGGTGCCGTGTCGGTCAACGACTCGGAACCGTTGCTGAGTGCGGTGCAGGCTCAGGTGTGGGGTTTGGG
>NZ_JBSFMM010000490.1:0-2533 GCF_053599555.1 Streptomyces sp. NPDC000941 | reverse complement strand
ACGACACGACAGACCACCACTCCCACAGGATCACCGACCCTATGCCCGACCAGCGAAAACACCGTCCTCAAGCCCGGAAAGACAACAGCTTCTTACTGCGCGACCGCGACGGCAAGTACAGCCAGGAATTCGACGCCTGAAGGGTGTCTTTATTGCCGTACGGTGGTTGACGTGGGACTTTGCGATCGCTCAAGTATGGGCATGATCAGTGATCGTGGGTCTGCGACTGCTCTACCTGATCTTCTGCCGACTACTGGGCGGCCTCCTCTTGCTGGGCCGATCGACCGCCGCGAACAACGCCGAGATCCTCGCTCTCCGCCATGAGGTCGCTGTGCTGCGCCGACAGATCGAGCGCCCGCGGCTCTCATGGGCCGATCGTGCCGTGCTCTCCGCTCTCGCACGGCACCTGCCACCCGTCTTGCGTCGCCATCGGCTGGTCACCCCGGGCACCCTGCTGACCTGGCACCGTCGTCTGGCGCGCTGGAAATGGCGAAGGGAAACCAACCAGGCCCGTGAAGGGTGTCAATATCCCGATCAGGCCGCTGAGCTGGGTGTTTCTTGTGGCCATCGCCACCACATCGCGAGCACGCAACCAGACCGATGATCCGATCGTTGGTGTTCGTGGTCCAAGCCCCTCGCGGGAACCACCTCTCACGACGCCTGGAACCTGTGAGTTCCAGCCCAGACCGAGGGACCCGCGGGCAGCTGGGGTCACGAACGACTGATCGGATGCCGGGCCATCGAGCCCTTCCATTAGGGAGACGCGTGCCCCCGCACAGCTGCGACCAGCAGCGACACGCAACCCGACCGAGAGGACGCGCACAACACCATGACCATGAAAGTGTTCTGTGGGATCGACTGGGCCAGCGACCACCACGACATCGCCCTGGTCGACCAGGACGGAGCCCTGTTAGCCCGAACCCGCATCGGCGACGACGCCACCGGCCTGCACCAACTCCTCGACCTGCTCACCACACACGGAGACACCGAAGACGCTCCGATTCCGGTGGCGATCGAGACCTCCCGCGGCCTGCTCGTGGCCTGCCTCCGCGCCACGCAACGCCCCGTCTACGCCATCAACCCGATGGCCGCCGCCCGCTACCGCGACCGGCACACGGTCGCCCGCAAGAAGTCCGACCACCTCGACGCCATGGTCCTGGCCAACATCCTGCGCACCGACGCCGCAGCTCACCGGCCCCTCCCCCACGACAGCGAGCTCGCCCAGGCCATCGCCGTCCTGGCCCGAGCCCAGCAGGACGCCGTCTGGGACCGCACCCAAGCCGGCAACAAACTCCGCTCCCACCTGCGCGCCTACTTCCCCGGCTTCCTCACCGCCGTCCAACCACTGCGCGAAGGCCTCAGCTCCCCCATCGCCCGCACACTTCTGGCCGCCGCACCCACCCCCGCCCAGGCAGCCAAACTCACACGCCCCCAACTGCGCACACTCCTTGCCAAGGCCGGCCGCAAGCGCGGCATCGACACCGAAGCCGACCGCCTCCACACCGCTCTCCGCGCCCCACAGATGCGGCAACTCCCCCTGGTCGAGCAGGCCATGGGACACCAGACCACCGCCCTGCTACGCCAGCTCGACGCAGCCTGCACCAGCGCAGACGACCTAGCCCAAGCGGCGGTGGAATCCTTTAACACACCCGGACGCCGAGATCATCACCAGCTTCCCAGGGCTCGGCTCACTCACCGGCGCCCGGGTGCTCGCCGAGATCGGCGACGACCGATCCCGCTTCACCGACGCGAAAGGCCTCAAAGCCTTCGCCGGGGCCGCACCAGTCACCCGGGCGTCCGGAAAAAGCGTCGCCGTCCTCGCCCGCCGGGTCAAGAACCAGCGCCTGACCTCCGCCGGCTACGTCTGGGCCTTCTCCGCCCTCACCGCCTCACCCGGCGCCAGAGCCCACTACGACCGCCGACGCAAGGCCAAAGACCGCCACACCGCCGCACAGCGCAACCTCTTCAACCGACTGCTCGGGTGCCTCCACCACTGCCTGACCCACGGCATCCACTACGACGAAACAACCGCATTCCCCGCACCCACAAGCCCAGCCCTCGCGGCAGCCGCTTGACAGATCATCCGCATCGGATGTCTTGACCCCCAGCCCAGTGACCACTCTCCGTAACCAGCCGTACCACGCTGTAGCAATCCGTTCAGGGCCATACGGCGCCACACGAAGCCCAAGAGGCACGCACCCCGCACACTACGCGCCAGCCGGCGTCGCTGGGACACAGTCGGGCGACGCGCCCCTCCCCCGAGTGACGCGGACCACGGTCCGGCGACTTTGACCGCGTGGACCCGAACTCCCCTCCCCCGCCCATGGGAGCCGACGCGGGGCATCCTAGCCGAGGCCAACCCTCAGCATTCGCTTTGATGTCGACGCGCAACACCTGCACCAGCACCACCGATAAGGCATTTGTTATCATTGCGAGGGTGCCCAGGCATTCAGGGAGGACATGATGGCCAAGATCACCATTGAGATCGACGAGGAGCGCCTCGCCGAGGCCAAGCAACTCCTGCACACCGAGG
>NZ_JBSFMM010000489.1:0-2547 GCF_053599555.1 Streptomyces sp. NPDC000941 | reverse complement strand
ACCCACGTCGGAATCGACGACAACTTCTTCACCCTCGGCGGGCACTCCCTCCTCGCCACCCGCCTGATCAGCCGCATACGCACCGCCCTGGGCGTGGAGTTGAGCATCCGTGCTCTCTTCGAGTCGCCGACCGTGGCCGGCCTGGACGCGTATCTGGATCAGGGCGCGGATCGGGTGCGGCTGCCGTTGGCCGCAAGGGTGCGGCCCGAGGTGGTGCCGGTGTCGTTCGCGCAGCGCCGGCTGTGGTTCCTGGGGCAGATGGAAGGGCCGTCGGGCACGTACAACACTCCGTTGTCGCTTCGACTGCGGGGGCAGCTTGACGTCGATGCGCTGCGCCTGGCTCTGGGAGATGTGGTCGGGCGGCATGAGAGTCTGCGGACGATCTTTCCGGAGGCCGACGGCCAGCCCCATCAGCACATTGTTGAAGCCGGTGCGGCCGTGCCGTCGCTCGTGGTGATTGAGGCCGCTGAGGAGGAGCTGGCCGAGGCGCTGGTCAGGGAGGTCGGCGCTGGGTTTGACCTTTCAAACGAGCTACCGGTGCGTGTGCGGCTGTTTGTGTTGGGGCCGGATGAGTTCGTGCTGCTGGCCGTGGTGCATCACATCGCCGCGGATGGTTGGTCGCTGGCGCCTTTCGCCCGTGACCTGACCACCGCCTACCAGGCCCGCACCAACGGCAAGGCACCCGGATGGCAAGCGCTGCCGGTGCAGTACGCGGACTACACCTTGTGGCAGCGTGAGGTGCTGGGCAGCGAAGACGACCCGGACAGTGTGATCTCGCAGCAGCTGGCCTACTGGACGGCTGCCCTGGCAGGCGTGCCGGAGCAGCTGGAGCTGCCGGTGGACCGGCCCCGGCCGGTCGTGGCATCGCATGACGGTGGCAGTGTGGCAGTGCGGGTGCCGGTCGAGGTGCACACCCGACTGGTCGAGCTGGCGCAGGGCAGCGGGGCGAGTGTCTTCATGACCGTCCAGGCCGCGCTGGCCGTCCTGCTCACCCGCATGGGCGCGGGCACCGATATCCCGATCGGCACGCCGATCGCCGGGCGTACCGACGACGCCCTGGACGACCTCATCGGCTTCTTCGTCAACACGCTGGTGCTGCGTACGGATGTGAGTGGTGATCCCACGTTCCGTGAGTTGGTGGGTCGGGTGCGGGAGACGGACCTGGCTGCGTTCGCGCATCAGGATGTGCCGTTCGAGCGGTTGGTGGAGGTGCTGAATCCGGAGCGGTCGATGGCCCGGCATCCGCTCTTCCAGGTGATGCTCTCCTTCCAGAACAACGCCCAGCCAGATCTCGACTTGTCTGGTCTGGACGTCACCCATGAGCCTTTGGGCGGTATCGCCGCCAAATTCGATCTCACGGTCAACCTCAGCGAACTACGCACGGCAAATGGCGCTCCCAACGGGCTGACCGGGCAGCTCGAATACCGTACCGATATCTTCGACCTTGCCACGGTCGAGGAGTTTGCCAATCGGCTGGTACGCGTTCTGGGAACGGTCACCAGCAATCCCGACATGCCGGTGGGTCGGGTTGATGTGTTGGGTGAGGTTGAGCGGGGGCGGGTGTTGGTTGATTGGAATGATACGGGGTGGCCGGTTTCGGGTGTGGTGGTGTCGGAGTTGTTTGAGGAGCGGGTGGGGTGTGATGCGGGTGCGGTGGCGTTGGTTTTTGAGGGTGGGGTGTTGTCGTATGGTGAGTTGAATGTGCGGGCGAATCGGTTGGCGCGGTATTTGGTGGGGCGTGGGGTGGGTCCGGGGTGTTTGGTGGGGGTGGTTTTGTCGCGGGGGTTTGATTTGGTGGTGGTGTTGTTGGCGGTGTTGAAGGCGGGGGCGGGGTATGTGCCGGTGGATCCGGGTTATCCGGCTGAGCGTGTGGGGTTTGTGTTGGGGGATGCGGGGCCGGTGTTGGTGGTGACGGATTCGGTGGTGGTGGGGTCGGGTGTGCTGGGTGGGGTGGTGGGTGTGGATGTGGTGGTGGTGGATGGGGCTGATGTGGTGGCTGGGGTGGCGGGTTGTGGGGGTGGGGATGTGGTGGCTGGTGAGCGGTTGGGGGTGTTGTCGGGTGATGATCCGGCGTATGTGGTGTATACGTCGGGGTCGACGGGGCGGCCGAAGGGTGTGGTGGTGCCGCATAGCGGGTTGGTGAATTTCCTGCGGGTGGCGTCCGGGTTTTGTGGGTTGGGTGTGGGTGATCGGTTGCTGGCGGTGACGACGGTGGCATTCGATATTGCGGTGCTGGAGTTGTTTCTGCCGTTGGTGTCGGGTGCTGGTGTGGTGGTGGCGGGGTCGGGGGTGGTGCGGGATGTGTTTGCGCTGGGTGGGTTGGTGGAGTCGGCGGGTGTGTCGGTGTTGCAGGCGACTCCGTCGTTGTGGCAGGAGTTGGTCGACGGGGTGCCGGAGTGTGTGGGTGGGTTGCGGATGCTGGTGGGGGGTGAGGCTTTGCCGTCGGGGCTGGCGGAGCGGATGTGTGAGCTGGGCAGTGAGGTGGTGAACTGTTACGGGCCGACCGAGACCACGATCTGGTCGACGGTGGCCGTGCTCAAGCAGCGG
>NZ_JBSFMM010000488.1:0-2570 GCF_053599555.1 Streptomyces sp. NPDC000941 | reverse complement strand
CTCCACACTCGTCCCCACCCCCCCGCTCTCCCCTCCGCGGGGCCGCCCCCCCCCCCCGCGCTGGCCAGCGCTTGGCGGATGACGCGCTGCTGGGACGGCCCGTTCGGCGCGGTCAGACCATTCGACGCACCATCCTGGTTCACCGCCGAACCACGAACCACCGCAAGCACCGGATGCCCGTTGCGCCGCGCATCGGACAACCGCTCCAGCAAGAGCATGCCCGCGCCCTCGCCCCATGCGGTGCCGTCAGCGCCATCCGAAAACGCCTTGCAGCGACCGTCGGACGCAAGGCCGCGCTGGCGGCTGAACTCGACGAACACCTCAGGCGTGGACATCACGGTGGCGCCACCCGCCAGCGCGAGCGAGCACTCGCCCTGCCGCAATGCCTGCGCGGCCAGGTGCAACGCCACCAACGAAGCCGAGCAGGCAGTGTCGATCGTGACGGCCGGCCCTTCGAGGCCGAAGGTGTACGAGAGGCGGCCCGACACCACGCTCGCCGCTATCCCCGTTGCGAGGTAGCCCTCCGACTGCTTGGGCGCCCGCCGCAGCAGCGCGGCGTAATCCTGACCGTTAGTGCCGACGAACACGCCCGTTTTGCCGCCGCGCAGCGTGGCCGGGTCGATCCGCGCGCGCTCGAACGCCTCCCACGAAGTCTCCAGCAGCAGCCGCTGCTGGGGATCCATCGCAAGCGCCTCGCGCGGCGAGATTCCAAAAAATGCCGGATCGAACGCGTCGGCCCCTTCGAGGAAGCCGCCTTCCCGTACGTAGGAGGTGCCGGAATTGGCGGGGTCCGAGTCGTACAGCGTCTCCAGGTCCCAGCCACGGTCGGCCGGAAACTCCGAGATCGCGTCGCGACCGGCGGCGAGCAGGTCCCACAGCTGCTCCGGGGTGTTCACACCTCCCGGAAAGCGACAGCTCATGCCGACGATCGCGATCGGCTCCTGCTCGCCGGACTCCATCGCCTGGATGCGTTGCCGTGCTTCGTGCAGCTCGCCGGTCACTCGCTTCAGGAAGTAACGAAGCTTTTCCTCGCTGCTGTTCGTCACGCGGTACCACCCCAGGAAATCAAGAATTTGCTGCCGATCAAGTCGAAACGCCCAGAGATCAATTCACGATATCCCGAGCTCATTGCTGATGAAATCGAATACTTCATCGTCTGAAGCCGACTCCAACTTCTCGGTCCCTGAGGGCGCGTTGTCATCTTCCTCCGCCGTGCTGAACAGCTTCAAAATCGCTTTGAGGCGCAGCTCGATTTCACCGCGCGCGTCCTCATCGGCGGCCATCTCGGCGACGCTGGACTCCAGCTTTTCGAGGTCGTCGAGAATGGCGTGAAAGCGCTTCGGGCCATCTTCCTGCAACTCACCGAGCAGGTAGTCGGAGAGGGCCTTGGGCGTTGGGTAGTCAAAGACCATGGTGGCAGCGAGTCGCAGGCCAGCCGCCTTGCTGAGCCGCCTGCGGAGTCGGACGGCAGTGAGCGAGTCGAAGCCGAGTTCCTTGAAGGCCCGGCCAGCGGGGATGGCGTCAGTGGTGGCGTGTCCCAGCACGGCCGCCACCTGCGTACGCACCAGTTCGAGCAGCATCCGGTGCTGCTCTGCCGAGACCAGCCCGGCCAGCCGTCCGCGCAAGGCGGCCGCTGTGTCCGCCGCCGGGCTCGCGGACGCGACACCGGCCGCCGACAGTGCCTTGCGAGCTTCGGGGATCTCGCTGATCAGGGGAGAATGCCGGTCGGCCGCGAACTCCGCGGCGAACCGGTCCCAGTCCACGTTCGCCACCGTGGCGCACGACTCGTCACGCTCCAGCACCTGGCCGAGCACGGCGACCGCCTCATCAACGGCCATCCCGACAAGCCCACTGCGCGCCATACGGCCTTCGCTCACCCCGTCGACGGCCATTCCGGCCTCGGCCCAGGGCCCCCAGGCCACAGAGGTGGCGGGCAGACCGAGCACGCGACGCTGCTGCGCGAGGGCGTCCAGGAAGGCGTTCGCGGCGGCGTAATTGCCCTGGCCGGCGCCACCGACGGCTCCGGCCAGGGAGGAGAAGAGCACAAACGCGGAGAGGTCGAGGTCCTTGGTCAGCTCGTGCAGGTGCAGCGCGGCATCCGCCTTCGCACGCAACACTCCCACGAAGCGCTCAGGAGTCAGCGACTCGATCACACCGTCGTCCAGCACACCGGCAGCGTGAACCACAGCCGTCAGCGGATACTCGGCAGGAATGGAAGACAGCAGCCCGGCCAACGCGGCCCGATCCGCCACATCACATGCGGTGACAGTGACCTCCACGCCCAGGCCCACCAGCTCGGACGCGAGCTCCTCGGCACCCGGGGCATCGAGACCACGGCGGCTGGTCAGTACGAGATGTTCCGCACCACGCGACACCAACCAACGCGCCACATGCCCACCCAGAGCACCCGTACCACCGGTGACCAGGGCCGTGCCACTCGTACGCCACTCCCCGACACCCCCACCACCACCGGCGCGTAGCAGGCGACGGCCGAAGACACCCGCCGAACGCACCGCCACCTGATCCTCACCACCAGCACCCTTCAGTACGCCGACCAGCCGCTCCGCCAC
>NZ_JBSFMM010000487.1:0-2606 GCF_053599555.1 Streptomyces sp. NPDC000941 | reverse complement strand
TACTACGACAGACAACGAGCCCGTGAGGTCGGCTACAACCCCGCTCTCCGCCAGCTCGGCAACCGCCTCGTCGGCATCCTCCACGGCTGCCTCAAGACCCGCACCACCTACGACGAAGCAACCGCATGGGCACACCACGCCTACCCCCAGCCCGCTTGACACCCCAACGACATGGGGTGTCTGACCGGATGACGCCACCGACTTCGACTGCCTGAGCATCGCGCGTCGGGTCCCGGCGGGGCCGATGGTGATGCCGTCCAGGAGCGTTTCGGTGAGCCGTTCATCGCCGGAGTCGATGGCTTCCTGGCAGCAGTTCTCGATCTGAACCCACGGGTCTATCGGTGTGCTTCAGGTCGGTGCGTCGGTGCGTCGGTGCGTCGGTGCGTCGGTGGGTTCGGTTGGAAGTCGGTCGACGGCATCTGCGCATGGTCTCGTCAGCGGGATGAGCAGGTCGAACGGGTTTCAGGCCCGGCCGGTGGCCTGGTGGCGTCCGGGCGATGTACCGGGTCGTGGGGGGGCAGGTGCCGATGGAACAACAAGGGGAATGACTGGCAGGGGCGGCAGGATTTGAACCTGCGGCGCGCGGGTTTGGAGTCCGCTGCTCTGGCCGGGCTGAGCTACGCCCCTTTGACACGGCCACTCTGGCACCTGCCAACCGTAATCTGCCACGGGATTTTTACGTCGGCGAGTACTGGACGGCGACCAACTACCCCCTACGAGCACAGCAGAAGGACACAAGGTAGGCCAGGTGGCCTTGCGTCGTGTGCCGCTCACCAGTCCTGCGCGGCGGGGTGAAGGGCATCGGTTCACCACCGCCTGTGCGAAGAGCACACGCCCTGCTGAGAGCCAGTCGGGCCGTGAGATCGAGAGCCACTTCCAGCCGAGCCGGTCAAGCTGCGCCGATGTCGGTCCGTCGGTCAGCGGGGCGGGCCGGTGGCGCAGTCGGAGGCGTGGCGGCGGGTCGGTGTCAGGCGGGCTTGCGGGCTTCGATGAGGAACCGCGCGGTGTGGGCGATGAACGGTCCCTCGCTCTGGATCTGGTCGTGCAGTTGCCGCAGCCGGTTCCGGTACTGGTCGACGGTGAACCCGGGCACCATCCAGATCACCTTCCGGAGGAAGTAGATCACCGCGCCGACGTCGAAGAACTCGGTGCGAAGCGACTCCGAGCGCAGCTCCACGACCTCCGGCCCGGCTGCCTCGGCCGCCTGGCGGGCGTCGTCGGGGTGGCGCTTGCGGCGCACCTCCTCCGGCTGCGGGCCGAGGAAGTACTCCACCAGCTCGAAGACGCTGGCTGGACCGACCTGTTGGGAAAAGTATGTGCCGCCCGGCCGGAGCACCCGGGAGATTTCCTCCCACCAGACGGTCACCGGGTGTCGGCTGACCACCAGGTCGAATGCCTCGTCGGCGAACGGCAGCGGCGGCTCGTCCTCGTCTGCGACGACCACTACGCCCAGGGGATGCAGCAGCCGGGTGGCCCTGGCCACGTTCGGCGGCCAGGACTCAGTGGCCACCGCCAGCGGCGGCAGCTTCGGCACGCCGGCCAGCACCTCCCCGCCACCGGTCTGAATGTCCAACGCTGCCGAGGCCCGCGCCATCCGCTCACCCATCATGTGCTGGTAGCCCCACGACGGGCGCTGCTCGGTGGCCCGTCCCTGCAGCCAGGAGAAGTCCCAACCCTCGGCCGGGGCCGACTCCGCCTCCGTCACCAGATCCTCAAACGTTTGCGCCATGTCTGAATCGTCCCAGGTCAGCCAGTAGTCAGCGACTGAATATCACTGTCCTGACGCATGGGATGGCCCGCAGAGAGGACATACGACCTGTCGGCGCACGTTGCCGCACACCGACTCACCTCCGCTCGCGCGGAGAGCACACACGAGCACACACGAGGACACCCCGACCATCCCTTGAGAGAAGGGAAATCGTGTCGTGTCAGGAGCCGAGGATCAGGTCGGTTCCGGTGCTGTCGAGCCATTCCCAGTACTGTTTGTGGTCATCGAGCTGCCATTCCTTGAACGCCCAGTGTGCGACGGTGGGGTTGCCGCCGCTGTCGAGCATGTCCAGGTCGAGCACATAGGTGTCGTAGTTGGCGCTGCCGACGGCGTGGACGAATCGATCCGGTGGGAGTCCGTCGAGGCGTTCGGCTACTGTCCGCCAGTTGTCGTCGGCGAAGAATTCCAGGGTGTTGCAGTCGAGGCCGCCGCCAATGCGCTCCCAGCCGTTGTCCAGGCTGTGATGGATTGCCCAGATGTCACGGACCGGTCGGGGAATCGGGCCGGCCAGTAGCGGCACGACGGCCGTCGGGTCGGCGACATGCGGAGCGGAACCGACCACGACAGACAGGTAGTAGTCCGGTGCCGGGTCGGCGAAGCGGTCGAGGGAGTCCGGTATGTCGGCGAGCCGCTCTGATCTGTTGTTGTCGCGTTTCCAGGTGAGGTAGCCGAGGGCGGGTGTGCCGTGCTCGTCGATCAGCAGGGTCAGGCCAAGGGTCCGGTCGTGGACGGTGGTGACGAACCGGGGGGGGGGTGCCTCTATGTCTTTCGTCAAGCGAGGCGTGGGGTTCTGGGTTCGTAGAAGGTGCCGTCGCGGAGCATCGCGAACAGCACGCTG
>NZ_JBSFMM010000486.1:0-2653 GCF_053599555.1 Streptomyces sp. NPDC000941 | reverse complement strand
GCGGTTTCGTTGCCTTGGTGGGCGTAGAGGGTGAACAGTTCCCGCATGAGGACGGGGAGGGACCAGCCGTCGAGGAGGATGTGGTGGTTGGTGAACACCAGACGGTAGGACTGTGGCGCGAGGCGGATCAGCGTGAACCGGATCAGTGGTGGCTCATCCAGCTGGAACCGACGGCCCAGGTCCTCCTCCAGCCAGGTGGCGAGAGAGCTCTCGTGCGCATCGGGGTCGAGATGCGTCCAGTCGATCTCCTCCCACGGCAGTTCCACCTCGCGGGGAATGACCTGCACCGGGCGTGACAGGCCCTCGTGAAGGAATCCGGCCCGTAGATTCGCATGGCGGCGAAGAAGCGCCCGCACGGAGGCCTTGAGAACCGGTACATCCAGTGGTCCCTCCACCCGGAAGGAGAACTGGGTCGTGTACACGTCCCGGCCATCGGTGTCGTAGAGAGCGTGGAAGAGCAGGCCTTCCTGCAACGGCGCGAGAGGAAGAATGTCTTCCAGTTCGTGCTGAGTCACTTCTTCTTCCTCCACACCTTTTCCAGACGGTCGATGTCCGCCTGGTTGATTCCGAGTAGGGGCAGGTCCGAGGGGGTACGGCCACCGGCGTCGGGGCGGGTGGCGTGGCGGGTGAGAGCGGTCAGCGCCTGGTGGTAGCCGTCGGCGAGCTGCTGGATCTCCCCACGGGTGAGAATGGCGTCCGGCCAGGTGAAGGTGGTGGTGAGGGTCGGGCCCCGCGGGGTGTCCTGGGTGAGTGAGCCGATGGCCAGGGTGTGAGACAGAGCCATACGGGGGTCGGCGCCGGAGCCTGCCGCGGTGGACTCGGCGGCCGGTGCCCAATAGGCGGCCTGCCCGATGGGGAGGCGGCCGAGGTAGTTGAACCCGATCTGCGGGGCGGGGAGGCCGGCGAGGCCGGGGCTGGTGGCGGGGTTGAGATAGCGCAGGAGTCCGTAGCCCATCCCGTCCTGCGGAATGGCGCGGAGTTGTTCCTTGACGCGCTTGAGGACACGCCCCAGGTCGTCCCCGCCACCCCATGCCTGACCTTCGTCGAAGCTTCCTGGGTCCAGCCTGACCGGGTATTGAGAGGTGAACCAGCCCACCGTCCGGGAAAGCTCGGCTGCCGTGATGCTCTCATGGCGTCCGTGGCTTTCAAGGTCGACCAGCACTCCGCCGTCCCCGCCATCTCCGCCGTCTCCGCCACGTCGGCCGCGCTCGGCCCGCCAACGGAGCACGGCCAGTGTCAGGGCGGTCAGCAGGACATCGTTGACACCGGCGTGGAACAGGGTGGGAACCTGGGTGAGCAGAGGCTCGGTCTGCTCCGGGTCCAGGGTCACCGTCAAGCGTTGCGCGGTGTCGAGGGTGTCCCGGGCGGGGTCCAGGGGGCGGGTCCCGAGCTGTGGCTCGGGCGATCGGAGGATGCCCTGCCACAGGGGGAGTTCCCGCTCCTGCTCCGGATCCTGGGAGTACGCGGTCAGATCGCTGGCCCATTGACGGAAAGAGGTGCCTACCGGCTGGAGTGTGGGGGTGGTCTGCGCGGTGGCTGCTTCCCAGGACGCCTGGAGGTCGGGAAGCAGGATTCGCCAGGACACCCCGTCGACGACGAGGTGATGCACGACGATCAGCAGCCGCCCGGCCGCCTCGGCGCCCGCGTCGAACCACACGGCCTGAACCATCGCCCCCGACCTGGGCGAAAGCCGCTCCCGGGCGGATTCTGCCTCCGCCGCGATGACCTTGCTCAGAGCATCGTCGGCCAGACCGGAAACATCGACGCGTTGCACGCACTCTGCCGCCCGCACCGCGCCAGCAGCGGGAATCTCGAGCTCCCAGGCGTCGCCCTCCCGCTCCACGAGGCCGGCGCGGAGAGCGTCGTGGTGGTCCAGCACGGCCTGCACCGCCACGATCAGATTGTCCAGGCCCAGCCGCTCGGGAACCTGGAGCAGCACGCCCTGGCTGAACCGCTCCACCGGCCCGCCACGCTCCCGTAGTTGGTGCATGATCGGCGTCGGCACCACGGTGCCGAGAGCTTGGTCGGAGTCCCCGCTCGGAGCTGTGGCGCCGATGTCCGTTGCGACCCGGGCGAGGGCTTCCACGGTCTTACGCTCGAATACGTCCCGGGGTGTGAAGACCAGACCGGCAGCGCGTGCGCGGGCGACGAGCTGGATGGAGACGATGCTGTCGCCGCCCAAATCGAAGAAGCTGTCGTCGATGCTGACGTTGGGTGTGGCGAGGACGTCGGCGAAGAGTGTGCACAGGGTCTGTTCGCGTGGTGTGCGTGGGGCACGTCCGGTGGTGGATGGGGTGTAGTCGGGGGCGGGGAGGGCGTTGCGGTCGAGCTTCCCGTTGGGGGTGAGCGGCAGGCGGTCGAGGGTGATGAGTGTGGTGGGCACCATGTAGTCGGGAAGCCGGTCCCTGACGGTGTGCAGCGCCTGTGCGGTGTCGACCCCTGCTTGCGTGTCGGTGGGTACGACGTAGCCGACGAGCCGTTTCTCCCCCGGCTGGTCCTCGCGCACGAGCACGGCGGCTTGAGCGACCGCGTCATGAGCGGTCAGGACGGCTTCGATCTCGCCGGGTTCGATGCGGAAGCCGCGGATTTTGATTTGGGTGTCGGTGCGGCCGAGGTGTTCGAGTGTGCCGTTGGTGTTCCAGCGGGCGAGGTC